>JBBQFU010000143.1:0-22820 GCA_038322185.1 Haliangiales bacterium | reverse complement strand
GGTCGCCGCGAGTCGGTCGAGGATCGCCGCGGCCAAGGTGGCGTCGCCCAGGTACTTGCCCCACTCGCCCAGCTTGATATTCGAGGTCAGCGCGGTCGGAGCTTGCTCGTGCCTGCTGTCGAGCAGGTTGAAGAGCATGTGCGCGGCGGTTGGTTCGTCGTCGCGTCGACGCAGCTGGCCGAGCCCGACATCGTCAATCACGAGCCATTCGGCGCGAGCCCATCGCCGGAGGCGCCGCTCGTACGTTTGATCGGCGAGGCCGGCGTAGAGGTCGTCGACGAGGTCGACGCAGCGCGTGTAGCAGACGCGGATCTCTCGCTCGCACGCGCGTAGCGCGAGCGCCTGCAAGATGTGGCTCTTGCCGGTGCCGCTCTTGCCGGTGATCAAGAGGTCGTCGCGGTTGTCGACGAATCCGAGCGTGGCGAGATTCTCGATGAGCGAGCGGTTGAGGTTCTTTTGAAACGCCCAGTCGAAGGCCTCGAGCGTCTTGCGGACGCGAAGCCCGCAGCCATCGATGCGGCGCTCGACGCGACGCTGCCGCGCGTGACCGGCCGCCTCACCAAACACGCGCTCGAGCAAGACGAGCGCAGCTGGGGTTTGCTCGTGGGCCCACGCGAGGTGAGCGTCGAGGTTGCCGTCGAGCTCCTTCAGTCCGAGTCGGTCGAGGTGATCGTGGAGTCGATCGAGGAGTCCGGCGTCTCCGCGGGGCTGCGGCTTGGCCCGTCGTCGGGATTGCACGGGTTTGGGCTTGGGCATGTGGGTGATTCCTCGGTCGCGGGTCGCGACCAGTTAGGCAGCGCGTCGTACGTCGAGAGATCGCGAGGCTCGGTACGGCTCTGCCGCACGATCGCGGCGAGCTTTTTCTCGGTTGCCTCGGCGACATACTCGTCGAGTCGGCGCGGCGCTGCGCGCGCGATCAGGATCCGCTCGACCGCGTGATACTCGAAGGCACCGTACTGGCGCGCGTGGTTCATCGCGGCGAGCACGTCGCCGGTCTGGTAGCGCTCGCGAAAACACAAAATCTGTCGTGCGTGATAGCCGGCCGAGCGGGGTTGTGCGCGCTCGAGTGCGGCGAGGAAGTCGCCGGCGCCGTCGCCGAGGTCGCGGTAGGCGACGCGCAGCTGATCGAGCCCGGGACCACGACCGGGCCTGGGCCGGTGGCCCGGCGCCACGACGAGCTCGCCACCGCCTCGCCGCCGCAGCTCGTGCTGTGCGACCTGCCTGAGATCTTGCCCGTACACGAAGATCTCGGTCTGCGTGATCCGCACCGGCACGAGCTCGGTGACGTTCTCGACGGGAAGCGAGTATCGGTTGCCCTCCCACGCGACGAAGCCCTCGAGGTCGCACACCCGGTACACGACACGCGCAGTGTCGTAGACGTGGTCGGGTCGCGCGATCAGGTGGGGATGTTCCTCGGCGTGAAGCTCGAGCGGCGTGCGCCGCTGCTTGCGACGTTGGGGCCGCTCGTCATCGATGTTCGTCGACCAGCGTGCGAGCTGGGCCCTCAGATCGCCCTCGTCGTGAAAGTCACGTCCGTTGAGGAAGCTGATCCGTAGCGACCGAAAACTCAGCTCGACGTGCGGCTTGTCATTTGGGTGATACGGCCGGCAGGCGCGAGGCCGAAACAAGTAGTACGTCGCGAACGCGATGAAGCGCGGGTTGAAGATCGGTTGCTGTCCTTCCCAGCGCAAGACCACGGTCTTCTGGCCGTCGTACTTGCACTCCTCGGCGACGCCATCAATGTGACCGAATGCCTCGACGTGGCCATCGAGCAGCGAGTGAAAATCGGGGCGGTCGTAGAGCCGATAGTACCGACGGTGGCTATACGCCAGCGTGTAGCCGAAGACCTGGAGCTTTTTTCGCGTGCCGTTCTTGAAGTCGATCGAGATGCTCGCCCAGTCGCACTCCGCGACCTTGCCGGGCTCCGGATCCTCGACGGGCGTCGAGACTTCGATCACCGGCCTGGGCCGGAGCGCGCGGACGTACTGCTTGACGATCGTGTATCTGCCCTCGAAGACGATGTCTTCGCGGCCGCACAGCTCCTCGTAGACACGCTGCGCGGTGATGTCGGGGAAGCGCGCGAGCAGATTCGCGACGAAGCTCGCATGCTCGTCGAGTACCGACGACCGCTTCACCGGTGCCGGCGGCAACGCGCTCGGTGGCGCCTCGCCACCTCGCGCCGCTTCCTGCGCGCGAAGGATCCTCCGGATCCGGTTTCTCCCGACACGCAGCGCGCGTCCGATCGCACGGTCGCTCATGCCTTGCCGGTGCAGCATCACGACCTCGTGCGCCAGGTCCTCGGGGCTACGCGACACGCGACACATCCGTACTCGCTTCGGTGATCTGGGTAAGCGTTCGGTGCAGCGCGCCGATCACGTCGCGGAGCTCGCCGAGCCGACCTGTCAACAGCTGCTCGACCTCGGCGCCGAGGCTGCCGAGCGGTCGCTCGAGCAGTCGGGCGTGTAGCCGCGCCGCTCTTGAGGACACCGCCGTGGCATCGGCGACGATCGCCTCGCCCGGCGTCATCGCCGGGCGTCGTACACTCGGCGTCGCCGGCGCGCGCGCGTGTTCGACCTCGGCGAGTAGCGCGGCGCGCCCGCGATCATCGGGCGCCGCGTGCAGGCGATCGACCAGCAGAGTCGTCTGTCGCGTCGTCAGCCCGCGGCGCGCGATCAGTTGCGCGACGGCTTCTTGGTTGCCGCGCGGCAACCGCCCCACCTCGCGCGCAGCGGTCGCCGACAGCAGGCCGAGGCGGACGCTCGCCTCGATGCTGTCGACGAGCCCTTCGGCGAGCACCAGTCGACGACACACCCAGCTCTTGTGGTGTCCAAGCAGCTGCGCGATCTGTGGCTGAGTGAGCCGATCGTCGCGATAGAGCGCGCGCACCACCCACGCCTCCTCGAGCGCCGTGAGCTCCTGGCGCGCGTTGCTCTGCCACAGCAGCAGCTTGGCGGCAGGCCCGGCGACCTCGTGGATCTCGGCACGCAGCGTCGCCCAGCCGAGGTTGCGCGCGCTCACGAGGCGCTTGAATCCGTCGACGATCTCGACCACATCGGCGTGGCGGTGGCACACCACCGCCACGATCTGTCCATCACGAGACAACGAGTGCTCGACTGCGCGCAGCGAGTCTGGCGAGCGCAAGCGCAGCGACGACAGCCGGTCGCCAAGCTGTGCGAGATCGATCGCGGTGGCGATCGGCGCGTCCTTGCCCATGCACGCACACTGGTGAGGTTTGCACCCGATGTCGACGTGGTCAGTGACATCGCTGCCAGCGATCGCGGTGGTTTCCGCTGTCGTTTCGCGTCGATCAAAATCGCTCGCGTCCAGTGACCGCCACCGACCTCAACCACGAAGTTCACCACTTTCATTCGTCTGTTCGAGTGCTTGCGGCATCGACCTGTCCCGTGACATCCGAGTCACGCGCCGCGCCACGCTCGCCAGCTTTTTCTGGATTTCCCCCAGCATATCGACCACCTCCGCATCGCTCCTGTCCAGTGACACCGAGCGCTCGCCGGCCAGCGGAGGGTCACCGGCCGGTTTGGTCTCTCGACGAGCGCGATGGCGTGCCTGTCGCTCGCGCTCCTCGGCCCGTGAACGCTCGAGATCATTTCGACGTCGAGCCCGCTCCAGCCCACTACGATGTGCTCGTCGACATTCCGCGCGTCCACACAGCCGCTGACCCGCCCGCCGCCGATGGAACGTGCAACGACACTCGACGCAACGCTGCTTCGTCGACATCGCCCACCAACGTCTCGCGCACCACCGCTACCACGCCACTCCCGCGCGCTGCGGTCACTCGCGATTTGGATCCATCACCCGCCGCCGTCGATCGGCGCTCAGCTGGATCTGCGGATCCACTCGCCGCCGATCACTGGCTCCGGACCTGACCGCCGCCTATGATTGGCCGCTCTACGCGCGTGAGTTTCACCGCATAGTAGTTCGTGATTCCGTTCCCGCCCCTGTGGCGCGAGTACGTAAAGCTCGCTTCCCCGTCTGATAAGCCTGTGACCCAATACGGGGAGAGCGTTTCCTGTGAAACCTGCTCCATCCGGATTAGATACCATTTTTTGGTCGGACCATCAACTTATACTGATGATATTACTACTAATTAGTGTTATCCGACGAGATCGGAAAGGGAGCCCGTTCCATCATAAACGACCACATTGCCGGGCCACGCCCGTCGAATCGTCGCTGCATTGCACGACGCAAAGGCGAGATCGTCCGCGGGCCGACGAGACAAAATGAGTGCTCGAACTTGCAGTCCGACCCGCTCCGCAGCTTCGATTGTTAGCAACGAATGGTTAACGGTACCAAGAGTCGCACGCGCGACGACGAGTAGCGGCAGCTCCAGAAGGGCCGCGAGGCCCGCCATATCAAGAGTCTTCGTGACCGGAACGCGGAGGCCTCCCGCCCCCTCAACCAGCACGACATCTGCTGTCTTGGCGCCGAGTTCGTAGATGTGTTTGATCCGCGCTAGATCAATCACGCGATGTTCCGCTTCAGACGCCACCAACGGCGCTGCCGGAAGCAGGAACTGATACGGCCCCGCCAGGTCGCCGGTCTGCCATGAACCGGCTGCGCGAACGAGCGCCGCTTGGTCCTCACCCTTTGGCTGACTCGTCCCGGTTTCGATTGGCTTGTACGCGAACACGCGCTTTCCAGCAGCTGTTTCTGCACGCGCGATCCCGGCGGTCACGAAGGTCTTCCCGACACCAGTGTCGGTCCCGGTGACGAAGTAGCGGCAGTGCTTGTTCATCCGCGTTTCACAGGAAACCCAACGCACGCGTTGTCGCCTGCTCGAGACTTCTGAGCTCACCACTTCGGATGCTCAGTGGGGGCATCCAAACCACCACCTCTCCAAGAGGCCGTAGAATAACCCCCTCCGTCCTGATTCGATCGCACAGCTCGACACCCATAAACCGGTCACGCTTCGCATGAAGCTCGATTCCAACCATCAGTCCGCAGCTCCGCACCTCGCGAACCGCCGGATGTGCACCCACTCGTTCCAAGGCCATTGCGAGCTCAAGGATTCGCGCCTGAGCGTTTGCGAGTGTTTCCTCCTCGAGCAGTCGGAGTGACTCGAGACCAACCGCGCACGCGAGCGGGTTTGCCGTGTACGTGTGGCCGTGAAAGAAGTGCTTGAGTTCTGTGCGGCGGCCCAGGAACGCCGAGTAGATCTCCTCCGTCGAGAGGGTCGCTGCGAGCGGGAGGTAACCGCCGGAGATCCCCTTCGCGAGGCAGAGGAAATCCGGCGCAACATCCTCATGCTCGCAAGCAAACAGTCTTCCGGTCCGACCGAACCCCGTTGCGACCTCGTCCAGAATCAAGTGGACGCGATGGCGGCGACAGAGCTCGGCGGCCTTGGTCAGGAACCCTGCCGGATGAACGAGCATCCCCGCGGCGCCCTGAATCTTCGGCTCGAGAATGAATGCAGCGATTTCCTCAGAGCGGGCTTTCAGCTCGGACTCAAGCACCGCAAGCGCGTCGCTTCCATCGGTACCGGCCGGCGAGGGAACCGCGATGCTCTGCACCAACAGCGGACCAAACACACGATGAAAGAGGTCGATCCCACCCACTCCCACGGCGCCGAGCGTATCCCCATGATAGGCGTCGCCGAGTCGGAGGAAGCGCTGCTTCTTTGGCTGACCACAGAGCGCCCAGTACTGGAACGACTGCTTCAGCGCGATCTCTACTGCTGTCGACCCAGAGTCCGAGTAGAAGACGCGACTCAGTCCGCGCGGCGCGACGTCAATCAGCGCAGCCGCCAGCTCGATGCCGGGTTCATGGCTGAGCCCAAGAAATGTCGAGTGGGCGATCCGATCGAGCTGCCGCTTGAGGGCGGCATCGAGGCGGGGATGACGATGACCATGAACATTCGCCCACAGCGAACTCACCCCATCCAAATATCGGCGTCCAGCTGTATCGACGAGGTAGTTACCCTCGCCATGCGAGATCACTAGGGGATCCCACTCCGCCTGCTGGGTGAAGGGATGCCAGAGCACCTGTCGATCAAGCTCAGCATCAGGTTTCACAGGAAACGCTCCATGCTGATGGCCAGATGCGCGACATCGCCAGCCGCATGACCGCTGGCGAGACTCACGCGCAGTCGCGCGGTTCCATCGGGAACCGTCGGCGGCCGGATGCCTTGGACGAAAACCTTCGCTTCGAGCAAGCGACTTGTCATCGCCATCACCGCACGATCATCGCCGACCACGAGCGGCGCAATCGGACTCTCGCTCGCGCCGCCCAGCGCCGGCACGAGCGACCGCAGCTGACGCGACATGATCCTGAGGGATCGGCGCCGATCATCCCCCTCCGTGGAACGCACGATCTCGATCGCAGCTCGCACAGCCGCCGGAATCATCGGCGGGAGACCGGTCGAGAAGACGAACGGCCGCGCGCGCGTCCACAACAGATCTGCGATCGCCCGCGAGGTCGCCGCGAACGCGCCGAACGATCCAAGCGCCTTACCGCAGGTTCCGACCAGCACATCCGGGACAACATTCGCATCAGCGGCGAGACCACGACCCTCGGGACCGAGCACACCGATCGCATGCGCCTCGTCCAGGATCAGCGCCGCATCATGACGGCGGGCGAGGGCGGCCAGCGCGGCAACGTCGGCAACATCACCGTCCATCGAGAACAGCGTCTCCGAGATCACGAACCGCCGACCGGCCCCTCGCGACCGACTCGCGAGCGCCGCCTCGAGAGCAGCGAGATCGAGGTGCGGGTAGACCGCCACCTCCGCCTTCGCCAACCGGCAGCCGTCGATGATGCTCGCGTGGTTGAGCGCATCCGAGAACACCTGGTCGCCCGCACGACATAGTGTCGACAGAACACCAATATTGGCCGCGTAACCCGAGTTGAACAGCCGGACCCCGTCGACGTGAAGCCAGTCCCCGATTGCCCGCTCGAGCGCCACGTGATGCCGATGGTTCCCGACGATCAGTCGCGATGCGCCAGCGCCAGCACCCGATTCCTCGACGGCGGCGACCGCCGCGCGAACCAGACGACGATCGCTGGCGAGCGACAGGTAGTCGTTCGACGCGAAGTTGAGAACCTCGATTCCGTCGAGGATCACGCGCGGACCCTGCGGCGAATCGATCGTTCGCGGCAACCGCAGCCGGTGCTGCGCCTCGAGCTGCTGCAGCTCGGCCCGAACGTCGTCGTCGAGGCTCACGCCGCCGAACTATATCGATCGTCGCGGCACAGTCACGGCCGTGTCCGGCTTGTCCGCCCAAACATCATGAAGATGTACGGAGCTCCGTCGTTGGCGAACAACGTGAACGTAGGGCCCCGTACAACCGCGAGACACGCAGAACATCGTGAAGAAATGCGGAGACGTAGCGCCGCTTACAGCGAGGGCGCCTAACTACTTACCGATACAGAAGCGCGCGAACACTTCGTCGAGCACCCGATCACCGACTTCGAGGCCGCGGAGCTGGGCGAGTGAGGCGACGCCCTGCCGGACCTCGAGCGCCACGACCTCGGGAGCGCGCTTGGTCCGCCAGGCAGTCACGGCGGCAGCGAAGGCATCACGGGCGGCAGCGGCCATCGCTTGCTGGCGACCCGTTGTGATCACGGCATCCTCGCTGCCTTCGCGATCGGCGACACCGGCGATCGCGAGCACGCGCGACTTGAGCTCCTCGAGGCCGGTGGATCGGGTCGCGGAGGTCGCGAGCGAAGCACGGGCATCGGTTCCCAGGTCGGATTTGCTGCGAACCACGAGCGCGCGATCGCCGAAGCGCGTGCCGTCGTCCCACGGTGCGTCGCCATCGTTGACGACGACGACGACGTCCGCCGAGGCGACACGACGTTCGCCGAGCTCGATGCCGCGCGCTTCGATCGCGTCGTCGGTTGCGCGCAGGCCGGCGGTATCGACGAGGGTGACCGCGACGCCGTTCCACACGTCGTGAACCTCGAGGTAATCGCGGGTGGTGCCGGGGGCCGGGGCGACGAGCGCACGCTCGGTACGCACGAGCGCGTTGAGCAGCGAGGACTTGCCGACGTTGACGGGACCGACGAGCGCGACCGTGATGCCTTGCGCGATCGCGCGGCCGTGACGAAAGCCGTCGGCGAGCGTGCCGCAACGTCCGGCGAGAGCGTCGAGCTCGGCCTCGATCGCGGCGGCATCAGCGGGCTCGATGTCCTCCTCGGGAAAATCGATGCGGCCTTCGATCTCGGCGAGCACGACGAGCGCACGCGATTCGAGCTCGTGAGCTGCGCGGCCGAGCTGGCCGCCGAGGTTTGCCTGCGCGATTCGCCAGGCACGTTCGCTGCCGGCGTGAATGACTTGCAGCAGCGCTTCGGCACGCACGAGGTCGAGCTTGCCGTTGGCGACCGCGCGCCGCGTGAACTCGCCCGGCTCGGCGATCCGGGCGCCGCGGGCGGTGACCGCAGCAAGCAGGCGCTCGAGGTTGAGCGTGCCGCCGTGGCCTTGCAGCTCGGCGACGTCCTCGCCGGTGAACGAGGCGGGCGCTCGCATCGCGAACGCGATCACCTGGTCGAGGCGAACGTTCGCGGTGTCGTGCGTCCAGCCGACGCGTACTTCGCGCGTGAGCGCGGCCGGCGCGATGCCGAGCGAATCGGCGACGATCGCGATTGCGCGCGGGCCACTGACCCGCACAATCCCGACGCCTCCGACACCCGATGCGGTTGCGATCGCGGCGATCGTGTCGCCGCTGTCGAGCTCCGAGCTCACCCTTCGGCGGCAGCGACGGGCACGATGCAGATGTGGCGGTCCTCGCCCTCACCCTCGCTGCGCGTCGTCAGACCCGGGATCTCCGAGATCGCCATGTGGACGATGCGACGATCGTGGGGCGACATCGGCTGCAGCTCGACGACCTGCTTGGTCTCGAGTGCCTTCTCGCTCATCTTCTGAGCGATGCCGCGCAGGCGCTCGACCTGCTTGTCGCGGAAGCCACCCGCATCGACGACCAGCGGCTTGGTCTTCTCGTCGCGCTTCTCCTTGAACACGGCCTTGTTGACCAGGTGCTGGAGTGCGTCGATGACCACGCCACGACGGCCGATCACCAGCTCGGTGTCAGCCGTCTGGATCTCGAGCACGGTGCGGTCGGTGTCGTCCTTGATATCGATATCGGCGGAGATCCCCATGCGCTCGAGCACGCCAAGCAGGAACTCGCTCGCCTTCTCGGCGAGATCTTCACGTTCTGTCTCGTTCATTGCTGCTGCCTCCATAACCTACCGTCGGCGCTTCTTGCGCTTGCGAGAGGACCCGCCGCCGGGCCGCACAGTCGGCTTGTTTGCCGAGCTCGCGGACGCGTCGTCGTCGCCCTCATCATCATCGGCAGCACGCACCACGTTGGCGGGTTTCGCCTTCGCTGCAGCGGCCTGATTCTTGGTTTGCTCGGCAGCCTCCGCCGCCGCCTTGATCTTCGCGGCCAGCGCGATGCTCTTCTTGTCGAACTTGTTCATGTAGATCGAGTGAAGCGCGCTGAGGATCGTGTTCGTGAAGATATAGAGCGTGAGGCCGGCGGGGAAGAAGAACGACATGACGCCGAACATGATCGGCATGCCGTACTGCATCATCCGCTGCTGCATCTTCTGCGTCGGGTCCGTCGCGGGGCCCATCGGCGTGAGCCGCGCCTGGAAGAACATCGTCACCATGAGGACGATCGGCAGCACGTGATACGGGTCGCTGTTCGTCAGGTCATCGATCCAGCCCGGGATGAACGCCTGGTTGTAGAGCTCGCCCGTCGACGACAGCATCCGGTACAGCGCGAGCCAGATCGGCATCTGCAACAGCAGCGGCAAGCAACCCGTGAGCGGGTTCGCACCGTGCTGCTTGTACATCGCCATCGTCTCCATCTGGAGGCGCTGCTTGTCGTCTTTGTACTTGGCCTGCAGCGACTTCATCTGCGGCGCGAGCACGGCCATCGTCTTCATCGACCGCATCGACTTGGTCGTGAACGGAATCGTGAGGCTCTTGACGACGATCGTCAGCAACACGATCGAGAGGCCCCAGTTCTGAAGCAGCTCGTAGAACTTCAGCAGCAGCCACATGAGCGGCTTGCCGAGGAACCCGAACCAGCCCAGATCGATCGTCTCCTTGAACTGCGTCGACACGCCGACGACGTCATCGGCGTTCTCGAGTAGCTCGTAGTGCTTGGGACCCAGGAACGCGGTGACCTCGCGCGACACCGCCGGGCTGTCCGGCTTGAAGGTGTCGGGCAGATTGAAAATGATGTCGGTCCGCATCAGGCCATCGGCGCCCTCCGCGATCGTCTGCTTGTGCGCGAGCGCGTTCTTCGGCGCGATACCGACGAGCAGGTACGGGTGACCGAAGCCGGTCCACGCGAAGTCGTACTCGTAACGCGGGCGCTTGATCACCGAGGGGATCGGGCTGCCGACGAGCTCGCCACGCCGATAGGTCTCGGACTCCCAGCGACGCGGCGCAACACTCTGGCCACCACCGCCGCCGTCCTTCGGATCCTGGAAGCCGTAGACGGTGAGCGCGAGCTGCTGGCGAGCCTCGTGGCCCGGCACCGCCTTCGCGCGATACGTGATCGTGGCCTTGATGATGTACGCCTCGGGCACGATCACGAAACGCTTCTCGACCTCGAGCGTCGGCGTCTTGAGCGTGTAGACGACTTCGTTGTCGCTGACCTTGGTGCCGACCCATTCGGTCTGCTGCGGCAGCACGTAGGTCGAGTTGGCGAAGTTCACGCCGAACACGCCGGTCGAGGGCAGCTGCGGAATCAGCTCGCCTGTCGGCCTGATCGGTGATGACTTGTCGCGCTCGTACCGCTTGTCCTTGAGGTGCCACGACTCGAGCACGCCGCCGTAGCTCGAGAACGTCGCCTCGAGGTTCGGATACGACAGCTTGATCTCTTGCTCGGGACCGCGCGTCACCGACGCGGCAGGCGTTGCCGACGGCTGCCCGGCCGGGACACCGACGGGCGAGGTGGGCCCTGCGGCCGATCCAGATCCTGCGGCCGATCCGGCGACGGGCTCTGGCTTCTTCTCCTCCTTGGGCGAGAAGAACGACTGCCACATGAACATCACGCCCAGTGCGAGCGCGACGGCGATCAGCAGACGTCTACCTTGATCCTGCATTCAGTGCTGCTCCTGGCCGCAGCGGTGCGGCACGGGGTCATAACCGCCGTGGAACAGCGGATTACACCGGAGCACGCGCCACATCGCGAGTCCGCTACCGACGATGACACCGCGCGTCTGCACGGCATCCATCGCGTACTCAGAGCACGTCGGTAGGTAGCGGCACGTCGGCGTGCGCTTGAGCGGCGAGATCACGCGGCGATACGCAACCACTGGCAACAGCACGATCGAAACGATCAGACGATGGAGTGCTGTGAGCATGGAGGGGACTAGAGCTGCCGCAGGATCTTGGAGAGATCGGGGGCGAAGTCGTCGGGGTGAACCTGCCGCGCCGCTGAGTCCTTGGCAACCACAACAAGATCCCAGCCTACGGGGAC
This sequence comes from Haliangiales bacterium, assembly GCA_038322185.1. GTDB lineage: Bacteria > Myxococcota_A > Polyangia > Haliangiales > Haliangiaceae > JABFXX01. The sequence continues at coordinate 11,367 of JBBQFU010000143.1, read as the reverse complement.
CCAGCCATGCAATCGCATCCACTCACGCACGAGGCGTCTGATTCGGTTCCGAACGACCGCGTTCCCTACTTTCTTGGTGACTGTGATGCCTAGCCGACCGGGCAGCTCTGCATTGCTTCGTGGTCGAGCGAGCACCAGGACATGACGTCCATGGTGCTTCTGTCCCGACTGTTGGATCGCGACGAATTCGGCACGTTTACGGAGGCGCATCTCTTTCGTGATGCCCCCACGCATTGCCTACTTCTTGGCGGTCGTCACCGAGATGCGCTTGCGCCCCTTGGCGCGGCGGCGGCGGAGAACCTCACGGCCTCCACGGGTCTTCTTGCGGGCACGGAATCCGTGCGTGCGCTTGCGGCTCTTGTTATGCGGCTGGTAGGTACGCTTGCTCACTGCAACTCTCCGGGCTTTGCGGAGCGGGATCGATACGCAATCGGGCGAGGGGTGTCAAGGAGACGTAGGTCGCGTCGGTACGATCCGGTGAAAACAGTCTCGGCCCCTGCGACAATCACGCGCTCTTGGATCGACTCCGGATCTCGACGAGAAACGCGCGATTTCGGGAGTCGAAACTCTGGTGATTTTGTCTTGCAGAGTGAAATCGCCATCTGCTACGTACGCCAGACTTTCTGCTGTGGATAACTCGTGAAGAGGTGCAGCAGGAAAGCTCCAGAAGTGGGTGTGGATAACTTCTGGAGTGGCTGTCGTTTGTCTGTGGTCGCAGCGCTCTCAACTTCGTGAGATGACAGGACATTGTCCTGGAGCCGGGGAATGAATCAACAGCTACCTTGGGATGAAGCGGTCGGACGCCTGCGGTCGCGGTTAACTCCGCAGAATTACGACATGTGGCTTCGTCCGATTGAAGTCACCTCATGGGATGGTGCACTTCTACGGCTTCGCGCCCCCAACAGCTACGTTCGGATCTGGTTCGAGCAGAACTTCATGACCTCGCTCGTGCAGGAGCTGAGAGATCTCGGCCACGAGTCGGTCCGCGTCGAGTTCGATCACGATAGCGAACGTGCGACCGCTCCCGAGCCGGTCGTCGAGCTCGCCGCAGGTTCGATGCCGAACGCGCGGATCGAAGTCATCGATCGCGAAGTATCCGCCCCCATCGCCGTTGCCCCCGCACCCGTTCGCCCCAGCAACACCCCGCAGCAGCAGGTCAACGAGCCCGGCGTCACCGCACCCGACGCTGCCACGCTCAATCCTCGCTACCAGTTCGAGACGTTCGTCGCCGGCCCGTCGAATCAGCTCGCGTTCGCGGCGTCGCAAGCAGCCGCCTCGAGCTACCCGCCGAAGTACAACCCGGTCTTCATCTGTGGCGGCGTTGGTCTCGGCAAGACGCACTTGCTGCACGCGATCGGTCACCAGCAGCTCGCGAATCGTCCCGGCGCGCGCATCGTCTACATCTCCGCAGAGCGGTTCATGAACGAGTTCGTTCACATGATCCGCGTCGGCAAGATGCACGACTTCCGTCGCAACTACCGCGAGGGCATCGACGTGCTCCTCATCGACGACGTGCAGTTCCTCGCCGGCAAAGAGAGCACCCAGGACGAGTTCTTCCACACGTTCAACGCGCTCCACGAGAACCACAAGCAGATCGTGCTGACGGCTGACCGTAAGCCGCACGAGATCAGCGACATCGCCGATCGCCTGAAGACGCGCTTCGCGTGGGGCCTGCTCGCCGATATCGAGCCGCCCGAGCTCGAGGTTCGCATCGCGATTCTGCGCAAGAAGGCTGCCGTCGAGGCCGTCCAGCTTCCCGATGATGTCGCGATGTACATAGCGACAGCGATCAAGAGCAACGTCCGCGAGCTCGAGGGAGCGCTCATTCGCCTCGCAGCGTACGCATCGCTGTCCAAGCGCCGCATCGACCTCGAGTTCGCCCAGGAGACGCTGGGGGCCGCGCTGACGCGTCCACGCGAGGTCCTGACGGTCGAGACCATCATCAAGGCGGTCGCGAACTACTACGGCCTCAAGCCGACGGACATCAAGAGCGACCGCCGCCACAAGTCGCTGGCCAATCCGCGCGCGATCGCGATGTACATCTCGCGCCACAACACCAAGGACAGCTACCCGGATCTCGCGCGAGCGTTCGGTGGCAAGCACCACACCACGGTGATCTCAGCGGTCCAGAAGATCGCCGAGCGTCTCAAAGAGGACGCGTCGCTTCGCAGCGAGATCCACGCGATCGAAGGCATGGTTCTGAAGTGATTTGCCCCGTGGACAAGTCAGTGGAGAACCCGGTCGATCAGCCTGTGGAGCGATCCTGGACAAATTCGTCGTCGCAGTTGTCCACATCTTTGCTGCATGTCATCCACCAGATCCCGTCGACGTCAGACCCTCATGCTGAGGTTCCTAAAGTCGTGGGCCACGCTCGACTTGCAGACTAGCCCACAGAACTGACAGGACCTTCTGATCCTACTACTAAGAAGATCTTTATTCTTAAGAGATTAAGAAACGAAGAGCCGAGAGACGAGAGAGACGGAGAACGGGACCATGGAATTTCGAATTTCAAAGAATGAATTTCTTCGCGGACTGCGGCTCGCGCAGGGCATCGCTGACCGCAAGAGCACGATGCCGATGCTCGCGAACGTCCTGCTGCGCACCCAGGGCAAGAACCAGATTCTCGTTGCAGCGACCGACCTCAACGTCTCGCTCACCGCTGAGCTGAAATCTCAGAACGCGCACGAAGGCGGCATCACGCTCGGCGCCAAGAATCTCTACGAGCTCATCAACAACGCTCCAGGCGACGACATCACGCTCAAGAAGGCCGACAACCACTGGGCGGAGATCCGCGCAGGGAAGGTCACCTATCGCATCGTGGGCATGCCTGACCGCGACTTCCCGAAGGTCCCCGACCACCGCGAGGCGAGCTACTCGGAAGTCGAGAGCGCGGTGCTCAAGGAAATGATCGAGCGCACGCTGTTCAGCGTCTGCAACGACGAGACGCGATTCCATCTCAATGGCGTCTTCTTCGAGAGCGATGGCAGCAAGGCGCGCATGGTCTCGACCGACGGCCACAGGCTCTCGAAGGTCGAGCGCACGATCGCCAATGGCCCCAAGCTCTCGGCAGGAATCATCATCCCGAAGAAAGGCCTGCTCGAGATTCGCAAGGTTCTCGACACGGGCCCCAAGTGCAAGATCGCCATCAAGACCCCGCACATGTTCGTCGTGCAGGAGGACATCGCGCTCGCCGTGAAGCTCATCGACGCGCAGTTCCCGCCGTACGAGCAGGTCATTCCGAAGGAGCACAAGAAGGTCATCACGGTCGACCGCTCTCGCTTCATCGATTCACTGCGTCGTGCGCAGCTGATGTCGTCGGAGACGCGCGGCGTGAAGATGGCAGCGACGAAGGAAGGCATCACCATCACCAGCGACAACCCGGACCTCGGCGAGGTTCGCGAGGAGCTGGACGCGGATTACAACGGAGAGCCGATCGCGATTGGCTTCAACCCGAAGTACGTCCTCGAGCTGCTGGGTCAGATGTCGAGCGAGTCGATCACCATCAAGCTCGGCGGCGAGCTCGACCCGGGTCTGGTTGAGCCCACGGGCGGCGATCAGTATCTCGGCGTCGTCATGCCGATGCGCATCTGAAGTACGCGCAGAGCGCACCGTACGCGTTCTCGTCGATAGATAAGAACCGGTGCTCCGTTCTAATGGCCGAGGCGAGCGCATCGACCGCGTTCTCGCCGATAGATAAGAGCCGGTGCGCATCTCCGTTCTGACAGCCGAGAACGTCCGCAACCTGCGGCCGCTGACGCTGGAGCCCCGCGAGCGCTTCAACGTCTTCGTCGGCAACAACGGCCAGGGCAAGACGAACCTGCTCGAGGCCATCTACGCGGTGGCTGCCCTGCGGTCGTTCAGGACGAGCCGGATGGCCGACATGATCGCGTTCGAAGCGCCCGAGGCGAGAATCGGCGCACGCGTTCTCAAGGATGAGATGACGCGCATCTACGAGGTCTCCATCGGAGCGTCGGGACGCAAGGTCACCCTCGATGGCAAGGCAGCTCGTCCCCTGTCTCGCTACTTCGGCGGTTTCAACGTCGTGGTGTTCACGCCCGAGGACCTCGCACTACCTCGCGGCGCCCCCAGTGACCGTCGTCGGTTTCTCGACCGCGCGGTGTTCAACATGCGGCCGGAGTATCTCGCCAGCGTTCAGGACTACGAGAAGGTCCTCAAGCAGCGCAACGCGATCTTGAAGCTCTTTGCACAGGAGGCGATGACCAAGCTGCGCGTCGAGGAGATGCTCGATGTCTACGACACGCAGCTCGCGTCGCTGGGGCCTGCCGTGGCCAATGCGCGGGCCTCGCTCGTGGAGGATCTGCAGCCAGAGATCTCGGCTGCGTTCACTGCCATCACCCGCAGCGAGCGCAAGGCAACCGCGACCTACGTGTCGAAGACCGCCGGCGCGACCGTCGAGCAGGTGATGGAAGCGCATCGCGCAGGGCGGATGAAGGACTTCGCCACCAGCTCGACGCAGTTTGGCCCTCACCGCGATGACCTCGCGTTCGAGCTGGATGGCCACGATGCGGGCGGTTTCGCGTCACAGGGCCAGCTACGGGCCATCCTGCTTGCGTGGAAGACCGCGGAGCTCAGCGTGCTCGGGAAAACCCACGGCGATCCGCCGATCCTGCTCCTCGATGACGTCTCCAGCGAGCTCGATCCCGCGCGCAACGCGTACCTGTTCGAGCACCTCGCAAACCAGGCGGGTCAGTGCTTCATCACGACCACGCACGAGAGCCATGTTTTGCTGGCTCGAGAACGTGCGGATTACCGCATCGAGAACGGACAGATTTCCTCGTGAAATCCGACCTTTGATCCCTTCTTTCAGGGGACCTCCCGTGCTATCAAAAAGGCTCCCCAAGAGTCACCGCGCGGGCGTATGGCAGACACAGCAAACACGCAGACTTCCGTTCCGTACGACGACAGCTCGATCGGTGTCCTGAAGGGCCTCGAAGGCGTACGCAAACGTCCCGGCATGTACATCGGCGATACCGATGACGGCACGGGTCTGCATCACCTCGTGTTCGAGGTCGTCGACAACTCCGTCGACGAGCACCTCGCGGGTCACTGCAACCGCATCGACGTCATCATCCACTACGACAACTCGATCACCGTCGAGGACAACGGTCGCGGCATTCCCACCGGCATCCACCCGGTCGAGGGGCGTCCCACGGCAGAGCTCGTGATGACCGTCCTCCACGCCGGCGGCAAGTTCGGCGGCGCTGGCTACAAGGTCTCTGGCGGTCTCCACGGCGTCGGTGTGTCGGCCGTCAACGCGCTGTCCGATTGGCTCAAGCTCGAGATCCGTCGCGAGGGCAAGGTGTTCTACCAGGAGTACGGCAAGGGCCTGCCGGTGACCGAGTTCAAGCAGACCGGCGTCACCGATCGCCGCGGCACCAAGGTCACGTTCCACCCCGATCCCGAGATCTTCAAGAACGTGCTCGAGTTCAGCTTCGAGCAGCTCGGTCAGAAGCTGCGCGAGCTCGCGTACCTCAACAGTGGCCTGCAGATCTGCATCCACGACGAGCGCAACGACAAGAAGACCGAGTTCAAGTTCGAGGGTGGCATCGCGAGCTACGTCGCGGACCTCAACGCGAACAAGACCCCGGTCTCCGACGTCATCTATTTCTCGGGCGAGCACGAGGGCTGCACGGTCGACTTCGCGATGCAGTGGAACGACGGCTACTCCGAGCTCGTCACCTGCTTCACGAACACGATCAAGAACCGCGATGGCGGCACGCACCTCACCGGCTTTCGCCAGGCGCTCACGCGCACGGTGAACAAGCTCGCCGAGGAGAACAAGCTGATCAAGGATGCCAAGGGCGGCATCTCCGGCGAGGACCTGCGCGAAGGCCTCACCGCCGTGATCTCGGTGAAGATCGGCGATCCGAAGTACTCGAACCAGGCCAAGGACAAGCTCGTGTCCTCGGAGGTGACCACCGCGGTATCTACCGTGGTCGCCGAGAAGCTCGGCAACTACCTCGAGACGCATCCCAAGGAAGCCAAGATCATCGTCCAGAAGGCGGTGCTCGCATCGCAGGCGCGCGAGGCAGCTCGCAAGGCGCGCGAGATGGTGCAGCGCAAAGGCTCGCTGACGCTGTCGAGCCTGCAAGGCAAGCTCGCCGACTGTCAGGAGCGCGATCCGGCGAAGAGCGAGCTCTACATCGTCGAGGGCGAGTCCGCCGGTGGTTCTGCCAAGCAGGGCCGCGATCGATCGTTCCAGGCGATCCTCCCGCTCAAGGGCAAGATCCTCAACGTCGAGAAGGTGCGCTTCGATCGCATGCTCGCGTCACAGGAGCTCGCGACCCTGATCACCGCTCTCGGCGCCGGCATCGGCGAAGAGAAAGACATCGGCAAGCTCCGCTATCACAAGATCATCTTGATGACGGACGCCGACGTCGACGGCAGTCACATTCGCACGCTGCTGCTCACGTTCTTCTTCCGTCACTACAACGAGCTGTTCGAGGCGAACCACGTCTACATCGCGCAGCCGCCGCTCTACAAAATCAAGAAGGGCAAGACCGAGCTCTACTTGAAGAACGAGCAGGCGCTCGAGGACTTCCTCCTCGACAGCGTGACCAAGGAGACGGTCCTCCACATCGGTGCACCCGCGCCGTCGCCGAACACGCTCACCGGCAAGCCGCTCGCCGATATCGTCAAGCGCATCACGAGCGCGCGTCGTCTGCGCATGCAGCTCGACAAGCGTGCCGACCGTCGCATCGTCAGCGAGTTCGCCGATGCGCAGCTGTCCGAGTCGGACCTGCGCGATCGCGACAAGCTCGAGCGTATCGAGGCCAAGGTCATGGCCGAAGTCTCGCGCCGTCATGGCGAGCTCGGCCAGGCAATCCCCGAGTACACGCAGGACAGCGAGCACGGCACCTGGGAGATCCGCTTCGCGTCGGGTCACCACGGCGTGCGCCGCCCGACCGTGATCAGCGCCGACCTCGTGCGCAGCCCGGAGTTCGTGGAGCTGAAGAAGATCAGCCTCGAGCTCAAGAGCAAGCTCGTCGATCCGTTGTCGATCGTCCACGATGGCGGCGAGCCACAGGACATCAACGGCTGGGACGTCATCGCCGACAAGACCGAAGAGCTTGGTCGCAAGGGTCTCCAGATCCAGCGATACAAGGGTCTGGGCGAGATGAACGCCGAGCAGCTGTGGGAGACCACGATGGATCCCACGAAGCGAAATCTTCTCCGCGTGAAGATCGAAGAGATGGAAGAGGCCGACGGCATCTTCACCAAGCTGATGGGCGATCTCGTCGAACCTCGCCGCGAGTTCATCGAAGAGAACGCGCTCAACGTTCGCAATCTAGATATCTGACCCGCGAGCGGCTCAGTGTCGACATCTGAGCCTCGGGGCGTCTTGCGGGTGCGGGCCGACCTCTGACGCGGTGTCGTCGCCTACAGTGGCGGTTGCCATCGCCAGGCTGTGACTGGCTGATCGATCTGCCACCGATAGGGTGTGTTGTCGCCAGCTTGCACGCGATCCGGGGCGGCACGTGCCGTGCTCGTAGACCCTTCATGAGGCAAGGGGCTCTCGTCGCAATCCTTCTCGCGTCCGCGTGCTCGATGGACGCTGCCGACGACCGCATCCCGCTGTCCAACTCGGTCGGCAAGGACGACTCGATCGCGCTGCGCTTCAAGCTGACCGAGGGCAGCTCTGTCGTGGGCTTCGCGATCGGCTGCGACCAGCCCGCCGGCTGCGAAGGCAACGTCAGCGTCAAGCTCAAGACCCCCGAGCCCTGCGCACTGTTCCCGAGCGAGCCGCGCTGTGGCATCGCCCGCACCAATCCGCTCTCGCTCGATGTGTTGAGCGCGACGATCGTCTCGACCACCGAAGGCGAGCGCACGATTCCGCTGCGCATCGAGTCCGGTGACGGCACCGAGTTCACGAAGGCGATCGCCGCTGCATTCACCGCGAATGGGGGCGAAGAGGTCGAGGTCACGATCGAGAAGATTGCCGGTACACCGGACCTCACGATCGAAGTGAAGGCCGAGTGGAAGTCCAAGGTCGACCCGAACGCCGCGATCAACGAGCTCAATACATTCCTCGGGACCGTGCGCGGCCTGACGTACCAGGAGATCGGGACCGCGACGGCGGGCTACCGCGCGTTCCTCATGCAGTACGAGCAGCCGCTCGACCACAACAACCCGATGCTCGGCACCTTCAAGCAGCAGTTCGTGCTGCATCACAAGGACAAGGCCGCGCCGATGGTCCTCTACACCAGCGGCTACGCGTTGTTCTCGTACGACGAGATGAGCGAGCTCGGCGGCGCGATGGGGGCAAACCAGATCTCGACCGAGCAGCGCTGGTTCGGTCCGTCGAGGCCCGCTGATCTCTCAGCCGAGTCGTGGAAGCACGTCAACATCGAGCAGGCCGCGAACGATCACCACCGCATCGTCGAGGCGCTCGAGCCGTTCTACAGCGGCAAGTGGGTCAGCACCGGTCACAGCAAGGGCGGGATGACCTCGATCTTCCATCGCCGCTTCTTCCCGCAGGATGTCGACGCGACCGTCGCGTACGTCGCGCCGATCAGCTTCGCGTATCCCGACTCGCGCTATCACGCGTTCCTCGACCAGATCGGCACCACCGAGTGCCGCACGGCGATCCGCGCCGTGCAGACGAAGGCGTTCGAGAGCATCGATACTTTCGTTATGATGGCGCAGGCAGAGCACGGCGCCGACGCGACGTTCGTGCGCAGCGGCGGTCTCGCCTCTGCAATCGAGAAGGACATCCTCGGCCTCGAGTGGTCGTTCTGGCAGTATCGCAAGGCGAGCGATTGCGAATCGTTCATGGCGCCACCGACGGACGTTGCGGGCCTGTACGAGCTGGTCGCCACGAATGCTGGCGTCGGTGCACCGGACACCGCGTACGAGGACGATCGCTTCCTCGCCTACCAGTACCAGGCCGCGACCGAGCTCGGCATGCAGAGCTATGCGACGAGCCACGTGTCGACGTTCCTGCAGCACGCGGGCACGCAGATCAACCAGGTACCGCAAGGCACGATGCCGGCGCACACGCGCGCCGCGATGGACGACATCCAGAACTGGGTGAAGACCGAAGCGAGCCAGATGATCTTCCTCTATGGCGAGAGCGACCCGTGGACCGGTGGCGCCTACGAGATCGGCATGCAGGCCGACGTTCTCAAGGTCACGGCGCCGGCCGCACCGCACGGCGCCATGATCTCGGACCTTACGTCGTCGGACCGCGACGCGACGCTCGACAAGCTCGAAGCGTGGATGGGCGTGCGGCCCCTGATCGGTACCGTCGGTCCGAACCCACACGTGCCGATGCCGTGGATGCGCTAGTCGCGACGAGCGACGCTCCTCTGCGCTGGCCGCCGGTGCCCCCGCCGCTCCCGCAACGATGAATGCACACGATGCAGCCGCGAGATCTGCGCGAGCCTCAGGCTATCCTCGACGCGAAGAACGTATGACGAAGAACCCGTACGAGATCGATACGCCGAGCGCCGGTACGCAGTTCCTCGTCGCCGTGTTCTTCGGCGCCATCGGCGCAACAATCGCCTACTTCATCTGCGATCGACTCGCGACACCGGACCAGCAGGTCGGTTCGTACCAGTCGCGCGGCGCCTACAAGTTCGTGTTCTACGTGACCGCGCTCGTCGGCGGGCTCGTGCTCATCAGCACACTGAAGCTCTACAAGATGTGGGCGGACAAGAAGTACGCAGCCTCGCTCGGCCCGCCCACAGCCCGGGCGCTCGAGCGCAAGGACTGACGTTCCCCGCCTCGCTCGTGTTCGTTCGCGGCGGTCGCACGCACGGCGGCGCCTCGCATCCGCCGCTCGGTTCGTTTGCGGCGGTCGCTCGCACGGCGGCGGGTCTCGTCCGTGTTCGTCGCGCCCGTCGTACGCGAGACTAGCGCTCGACGACGCGCGCGTCCGGTAGTGCCGGCGCGATCGCGGGGGCCCACTCGTCGCTCGACTTCACGAGGAACGTCTTGAGTCCCGAGGTCGTGTGCACGTCGAGCTTGCGTCCGTTCGGCTTCGCGCCCGTGATGTCACCGAGCGGGATCTCGAGCCGTTTCGCGCCGACGTTGAGCGCGTGAGGAATCCACACCAAGCGCTGCTTGGTCAGGAACAGCCAGCCGCCGGCACCGCCGAGGTTCGCGGGTGCATCGCGTACGAGCTCTTCGGCCTCGAATTCCTTGCGCCACGTGCCGGCCTTCGAGTGCTGGAACAACAGGAACCCGGCGATCGCGAGCCCGAACACGACGCCCATCAAGATTCCCGACGCGATCCCGGCGCTCATCCCCGAGCGCATCCCGTTGTACGCGCCCATCGCGAGACCGAACAGTGCGCCCGCGAGGAACGCGCTCTTGACGATCGACTTCATACCGCCCGGTGCTTTGCTTCGCGCAGCAGCGGCGCGACGTGCTCGGCATCGTTGAGTCGCACGACCTGGAGCTCGGCGATCGATGGACCGGCGAGCACATTGAGCGACGCTGGCGCCTGGCGGAACGACCACACGCGCTCGAGCGGCACGCCAAGCACGCGGCACAGGATCACGCGATTGACGGCATCGTGCGCGCAGATCAGCGCGGTGTCGTCGGGCCCGAGGTCGGCGCTGACTCTCTCGAGCACCTCCCACGCGCGGGTCTCGACATCACCGAGTGATTCCGCCTTGGGGCCCGCTGGCGACTGACGCCCGGGACTCGTGCGCCACACGCCAAACATCTCGGCATGGCTGAGCTCGACGTCGGAGGCGAGCTTGCCTTCCCACTCGCCGTGCGAGATCTCGAGCAGACCCGCCTCGAGCCACAGTGCAGGCATCGGATCGCGGCCCATGAGGATCGCCTCGGCGGTGTTCTTGGCGCGCGACAGCGGCGACGCGTACGCGATCTTGATCGGCACGCCGACGAGGCGCTGACCGAGTCCCGAGACCTGCGCCTGGCCGGTCTCCGACAGCGGGATGTCCGTTCGCCCCTGGTATCGGCCCTCTCGATTCCACGCGGTTTCGCCGTGTCGGACCAGGAGGATGTTCATGTCGAGAACATATCGTGGGTGTTAGCGCGATGTGGTATCGGAGCGAGCATGACTCACCGAAGCCGCATCATGGGTATCGGCATGGCCGTGCCCTCCCGGGTCGTCACGAACGATGACCTGTCGAAGCTGATGGAGACGACGCACGAGTGGATCGTCGAGCGCACGGGTATCGAGCAGCGGCACTGGGTCGAGCCGGGTGAGGGTGGCGCGGAGCTCGGTGCGCGTGCAAGCAAGGAAGCGCTCGAGCGCGCCGGCATCAAGGCCGAGGATCTCGATCTCATCATCTACGCGACGCTGTCGCCCGACGCGAACTTCCCGGGCACGGGCGTGTTTGTGCAGCGCCTGCTCGGCATCTCGAACACGTC
>JBBQFU010000142.1:0-22941 GCA_038322185.1 Haliangiales bacterium | reverse complement strand
GCGGATCTTGACCTTGGCCTTCTCGTCGACCTTGAACCAGACGTCGACCTCGGCCTCGTTGACCGGCTTGACCTCGTAGTCGACGGTGGCGAGGTAAAAGCCCTTCTGGACGTAGAGGTCCGCGATCTTGTCGCGGTTCTTTTTCACCTTCGTGACATCGACGATCGCATCGAGCTCGAGGTCGAGGACCTCGTTGATCTTGTCGAGGCCCATGTCGTCGTTGCCGGCGATGAGGACCTTGCGGATCGCGGGCTTCTCTTTGACCGCGAACGTCAGGGTCAGCGCGCCGGACGCACCGACCTCGCCCTCGACGTCGATGTCGGCGAAGAAGCCCATCTTCCACATCGCACGCAGATCCTCGCGGAGCTTCGCGGCGTCGAGCAGCGTGCCCGGCTTGGACAGCAGCTGGACCCGGATCGCGTCGTCCTCGACCTTGCGGTTGCCGCGGAATTGCACGCGCTCGATCGGCCTGCCCTGCCACGACACGCCAGCCGCGGGTGCTGTCTGCGGCATCGGTTGCGGCGTCGGCGTGGGCGCTGGGGTGTTCGGCGTCGGTGCGGCTGAGCCCGCGCCCGAGCCGGTGTTCTCCGGGATCCCATTGGGCGTACCCGGCGCCGGGGTTGGCTGCGCGAGAACGATCGCCGGCAGCACGAGAGCGAGCGCCAGGAACCCGACGAGGCCGCGCCGGACTGCAGCGCGATCACGCATCACGACTGCGCCTCCTTGGTGCCGTCGGCTGGCTCGGCGTCGCTCGCTGAAGCATCGCTGGATCCGACTTCGCTCGCGGCGACTTCGTTCGCCGGCTCGGGCGCGACGTTCTGGGTCACGCGGGGCTCACGCGACTCGCGATACGCCGGATCGTGCGCGGTGGCCGACACGCCGCGATAACCGGCATCGGTCTCCTCGACGAGGCGACCGCCGTCGATCATGCGCATGCGGCGCGGCATCAGTTTCGCGAGCTCGGGGTTGTGCGTGACGACGAGCAGCGTCGAGCCACGCTCGGCGTTGAGCTCGAGGAACAGCTGATGAATCGCTTCGCCGGTCGCGCGGTCGAGGTTACCTGTCGGCTCGTCAGCGAGCAGCAGCGACGGCTCGAGCACCATCGCGCGCGCGAGCGCAACGCGTTGCTGCTCGCCGCCGGAGAGCTCGCTCGGACGGTGCGTGAGGCGATGGCTGAGCCCGACGCGGCCGAGGACGTCGCGCGCGTTCGCGCGCGCCTTGGCCATCGGGATCTTCTGGATCAGCGCCGGCATCATCACGTTCTCGACCGCCGTGAACTCCGGCAGCAGGTGGTGGAACTGGAAGACGAAGCCGATCCGCTTGTTGCGGAAGTCCGCGAGCATCGCGCTCGACAGCTTGGTCAGCTCGTGACCGTCGAACTTGATCGATCCCGACGTCGGGAGATCGAGGGTGCCGAGGATCTGCAGCAGGGTCGACTTGCCCACGCCCGATGCGCCGACGACCGCGACCATGTCGCCGGGCTCGAGGACGAGGTCGACATCGCGCAGGACGGGCAGTGCCTGGCCGTTGTGGATGTACGCCTTGCCGAGCTTGCGGATCTCGACCCGCGCACCGATCCGCCCGCTCCGGCTGCGCTCGCGCGGCTCCGGCGCCACGGGGGCACGAACGGTCTCCAGATCCGGCGCGTCGGTCACAAAAATCCTAAGAGGCGCAGGACCTTACTTATGCGACCTACCAGTGTCAACGCGCGTTACGACCTATGCCGAGGGCATTGAGTTGCCCGGCAGATCGCACGAATCGGGGCGTCAGAGCGAGACGGTCGCGCCGAGCGTCCACATGCTGGTGACACCGTCCCAGCGCTGCGGGTAGTCGTTCTCGAATCCCGTCGACGCACGCTGGTAGTCGACGAAGATCGAGGCCGACGTCACACCGAGGCTGAGGCGATACTCGAAGCCGGCGCCGAGCAGGATGCCGTTGCCGGCCGCGTCGAGCATGCTGTTGTTGTCGCTGAGCCAGGTTCGCTCGAGGCCGCCCTTGCCGAAAAACTCGAAGTTGTTGCCGAGCGGGATGCTGAGCTTGAGCACGGCAGCGACCTGCGTCGCCCCGTACGTGTAATTGTTGAACGCCACGTCGAACCGGCTCGCCTGGCCCTCGATCGACAGCTTGCTGAACCGACTCCCGACCATCAGGCGACCGCTGCGGCCGTAGCCGTCCATGGAGCCGATGTCCGTGCCGTCGATCTCGGCACCGCCACTCGTCTCGGATCCGACACCGATGCCGAGGTACGTACCCGCCGAGGCAACGCTGGTCAGCGCAGCGAGAGTCACAGCCGTAAGTCCGAGCCGCATCATGGCGTGTACGTGAGCACGCAGCGTGCCACCGGCTAAGTAGCGGGCTTCCCTACCCTGCGGGTGTGCGCACTGTGAAGGATCGATGACGATCCGGGCGTCAGTGCCGCATTCCTGCCGCTGGTCGAACGCGCGCTGCGACGACCGCCGGGTAGAACGTGGCAAGCATCGAGATCAGCACGCCCGCCGCCGCGGTGATCACCACCGAGCTGGTCTCGACGTGAACCGGCATCTTGTCGATGTAATAGACGTCGGGGTTGAGCGGGATCCCGAGGTCCTTGCCGAGCCAGCATGCGAGCAGCCCGGTACCGACGCCGAGCGCGGTGCCGAGCACGCCAATCAGCATGCCCTGGATCGCAAACACGGACATCACGTTCGCGTCGGCTGCGCCGAGCGTCTTGATCAGCGCGATCTCGCGCGCCTTCTCGACGACGACCATGATGAGGTTGCCGACGATCGAGAACGAGGCGACGAGGATCACGATTCCGAGCACGAGGAACATCGCGATCTTCTCGAGCTTGAGCGCGGAGAACAGCGAGCGATTGAGCTCCTTCCAGTCCTGAACGCGGAACTCCTTGCCGAGCATTCGCTGCAGCTTCACGACGTACTCGTCGGTGTCGTCGGGGCTTCCGACGCGAACCTCGATGCCGTCGATGGTGTCGCCGCGATCGAGGAAGTCCGTCAGCGAGTCGAGCGTGACGTAGACGTACTTGAGGTCGTACTCGTACATCCCGGTGAAGAAGATGCCGGCGACGCGATAGTCGCGGTTGAATGGAATCGGCGTACCGGTGGCGTCGGGGTTCGAGGGGTCGGAGAGCGGCGACACGATGCGCACTTCCTCGTCGACGTAGAGGTGCGTCTGCTTGACGAGCTCGGCGCCCACGAGGATGCCGGGCAGCAGCTTCGTGCGGCGCATCAGCGGCGAATCGATCGGGATGTCGATGGCATCGATCGGCAGGTCCAGCTCGCCGTCGTTGCCGCTGTAGTCGACCGGCTCGTCATCGACCTGGATGAGATCATCGGGCGCCGGATCGACGATGGGCTTGCTCTCGACGAGGTAGTCCGCGGCGTCACCGCCGTACCCTGCGTCGCCTGCGGCGCCCGGGCGAGGCGCCAGGGGATCGACGTCGATGAACTCGGCGGGCTCGGGCGGCGTGTTGCCCTCCGGGGGGGACGAGAAGTCGATCGGATCGCCGGGGCTCGGCATGTCGTCGGGGGCTGGATCCACGGCGTTGCTGCCTGTGCCTGCCCCCTGCGGGATCGTGAGATCACGTGCGTCATCGACGAGCGGCTCGAGGCGCAGCATTGCCGCCTCGCCGTCGTTCTTGATGCTGCCGACCAGCTTGGTCACCTTGCCGACGGTCGCCGGATCGATGCCCTTGATGATCACCGGCATGCCGTTGTTGTTCGCGGCGATCACGACCTCGCTGACGGCATACGGCGTCGACGCGAGCACACCCGGCAGCTTGTCGATGCGGTCCTTGACGTCGCGCCAGTTGCTGATCTCGCCGTGCTCGGCGGTGACCTGGATGTGCGCGTTCGAGCCGAGGATCTTCTGGCGCAGGTCGGTCTCGAAGCCGGACATCACGCTGAGCACGCAGATGAGTGCCGCGGTGCCGATCCACACGCCGACGACTGGCACCGTGGTGAAGAACGAGAACACGAACCGGAGCAAGCCGATGAGGATCGAGAAGTAGAGCAGCGCGAAGCCGGCGATCATCGCGATGAGCACGACGCGCGCGAGCACGTTGTACAGGGTCGGATTCATGCCGGCCGGATTTCGCAGGATCGTGTGCCACAGCATCAGGCTCGTCGCGGCGGCGAACAGCGCGACGAAGAACACCGCGAGCACGACGCGACTGATCTTGTGGTGGCGCGCCATCAGGTAGCGCCACGCGACGAAGGTCCGGAATCCAAATCCGAACGAGATGTCGTTGCGCGCCCCCGTCGCGTCTTCGCGTTTGACGAGCCCGGACTTCGCGTTCATCAACCGGAGGGTCCCGACGACGAACAGGATGTAGCCGAGCACGAACGGACCGAACGCGAACGCGTACTTCTCGATCTGCGCGCCGAGCGTCTTGCGCGTGGTGATCGTGTACGCGACGCCGCCGATGATGCCGGCGAGCCCGAGCACGACCTCGATCCATCCGCGGAGCACGCGCGTGCGATGCGTCGCGAGCACGGCCTCGGCATCCGCACCGCCGGCGGTGGGCCGGTTCGCGAGCACGTGGATGAGGCCCATCGAGGCGATCGCGACACCGATCACGACGGCGCCGCCAATGATGAGGACGCCGAACAGCGTGAACAGCGCGTCGCCCCACACGTACGCGGTGACAAGGCCCGCGAGCGCGAGCACGGCACCTGCGGTCAGCTCGATGTAGCCGCGCCGCTGCTGGCTGATCCGGACGTCTGCGCGATGCTGCGAGTGCGCGGCATCCTCCAGCGCTTCCTTGCGCGTGGATTCCGGCGGCGCCTCGGGTGGCGGTGGCGGCATCGCGGGTTCGTCAGCCACTCGTTACTCCGGCCGCATGAGGGGAAACAGGATGACGTCGCGGATCGAGGCCTGCCCGGTGAGCAGCATCGTGAGGCGATCGATGCCGATGCCCTCGCCGGCGGCCGGAGGCATGCCGACCTCGAGCGCGCGGCAGTAATCCTCGTCGTAATCCATCGTCTCGGCGGCGCCGACGGCCTTCGCGGACGCCTGTGCCTGGAAGCGCGAGCGCTGGTCGTCAGGATCGTTGAGCTCGGAGAACCCATTTGCGATCTCCTTGCCGCACACGTAGAGCTCGAACCGATCGCAGAACGCAGGATCCTTGTCGTTCTTGCGCGCGAGCGGCGACACCGCGAGCGGGAACTGCGTCAGGAACGTGGGCTGCACGATCTTGGCCTCGGCCGTCGATTCGAACAGGAGATATCCAATGTGACCGGCTCGCACGCGACGCTCTTCCTCATTGGGATAGCGCTCGATCATGCGTGCTGCCAGCGTGGGTCGCTCGCCGGGGTCGCGGAAGCCGGCCATGACCTCGTCGACGCTACGGTCGAATGTGCCGGTTGGCACACCTTCCATCAGGACACGGGCGACCTCGGTGGGCGAGATGCCGCGCGAGATGGCAGTCTCGGCGGCAAATGCCGGATCGGCGAACACGCGTGAGGCCTCGTCGACGTTGCCGAGCTCCTTGACCGCGTCGGGGATCGACAGCCGGCGCCACGGCGCTGCGAGCTCGACATCGGTCGGATTGCCGCCGTGATCCCAGGTGACCTGGGTCTTGCCGTTCACCTCGCGTGCGAGCCCACCGACCATCTCTTCCGTCAGGTCCATGATCTCGGTGTAGGTCGCGTATGCCTGATAGAACTCGAGCATCGTGAATTCGGGGTTGTGTTGACGTGACAACCCTTCGTTGCGGAAGTTGCGGTTGATCTCGTACACGCGCTCGAACCCGCCCACGACGAGGCGCTTCAAGTAGAGCTCCGGCGCGATGCGCATGTAGAGCTTCATGTCGAGCGCGTTGTGATGCGTGGCGAACGGCCGCGCCGCCGCACCGCCGATGATGGGATGCATCATCGGGGTCTCGACCTCCATGAACTGGCGATCGTCGAGGAACTTGCGGATGCCTCGCACGATCTGCGTGCGCTTTCGGAACACCTCGCGCACGTCGGGCGCGACCGCGAGATCGACGTAGCGCTGGCGATAGCGCGCCTCGACATCGGTGAGGCCGTGCCACTTGTCGGGCAGCGGGCGCAGCGACTTGGTCACGAGCCACAGCCGCTTGACGAGGATCGACAGCTCGCCGGTCTTGGTCCACACCGCCGGGCCTTCCGCCACGACGATGTCGCCACCGTCGAGCTGCGGCAGGGTGTTCGCGTAGTCGTTCGCGTCGAGGTGCTCGATGTTGATGAACAGCTGGATGTCGCCCGAGGTGTCGCGAATCGGCGCGAACACGAGCTTCTTGCTGACGACGCGCTTGTTCATCACGCGACCCGCAACGCGCAGCATCTCGCCATCGATCGGCGCCATGCTGGCCGCAGGCGTCTCGGGCTTGGTCGCCGCGTACTTGTCGCGAACCGCGCCGAGCAGGATCGTGGGAGCGATGTCGTTGCGGTACGGATCCGAGCCGCTCTTGCGGAGTGTCGCCGCCTTTTCGCGGCGTTCGCTGATGATGCGATCCAGCGTGGACTCGTGTTCCGACATGGCGGCGGACCTTACCATTTGTGCTATCTGAGGCGCATGTTCCGCCTCGCGATCCTCGTGTATTTGCTGGCTGGTTGCCGCAAGGACGAGCCGCGCAAGCAGGCCGAGCCCACGGCGACGGCCGACGCGTGTGCCAGCAAGGGCGAGACCAAGGGACCGATCACCTGGTTCGAGGACGACTGGGCCGGCGCGGTCGCCTGCGCCAAGCAGCGCAACGTGCCGATCGTGCTCGACCTGTGGGCACCGTGGTGCCACACCTGCATCGCCATGCAGACGACGGTCTTCATGGACAACGCGTTTGCGGCCAAGGCGAAGCAGTTCGTGTTCGTGGCGCTCGATGCCGATCGCGCCGAGAACGCGACGGCGACCGGCAAGTACGCGACGACCTCGATGCCGACGTTCTACGTGATCGCACCTGACGAGCAGGTGCTCGCGCGCTTCGTCGGCGCTGCCACGCTGCAGCAGTTCCTCGACTTCATGGATGCGGGCGCACGCGCGGGCGCGGGTGGCATGGCAGCGGCCGATGCGCGGCTGCAAGGTGCGGGGCGCGCACTCGCCGTGAAGGACTTCGCGACGGCCGATGTCGAGCTCACCGCCGCACTCGCGGCCGCTGCACCGGCGTGGCCGCGGCGCGCCGAGGCGGTCGCGTCGCTGCAGAACACGAAGAAGAAGCTCGGCAACATGCTCGCGTGCGTCGAGCTGTCCGACGCGAACATGGATCAGGTCGGCACGACCGCGCTCGCTACGAACTTCTGGGCCACCGCGATCGAGTGCGTCGGCGAGCTCGCGAAGGCGCCCGTCGAAGGTGCCAACCCCACGACGGCGAAGTCGGTGCAGGACCGCGCGATCGCGAGCCTCGCCAGCGTGACCGCCGATGCGGCATCACCGCTCACGCTCGATGACCGCGCCGAGGCACTTGCCTATCTGCGTGACGCACAGGACGCGACGGGCAAGACCGACGAAGCCAAGGCGACCGCGGAGACCCTGCGCACGCTGCTGGACGACGCGTGGAGCAAAGCGCCAACGCCGTTCGCGCGCATGACGCATCTGTGGCCGCGCGCCGAGGCGTATGGGTGGCTGAAGCGGCCGCTCGACCTCGTCGCTGACTACGAGAAGCTGTCGGCGGAGCTGCCCAAGGAGTACGACCCGCCCGCGCGCCTGGGCTGGCTCTACTGGCAGGCGGGCAAGCATGCCGAGGCCGCAGCGCAGACCGACAAGGCGCTCGCGCTCGTCTACGGTCCGCGCAAGGCACGCTTGCTCAATCAGCGCGCCGAGATTGCCGCCGCGGCGGGCGACCAGGCGACCGAGCGCAAGATGCGCGAGGACACGGTCAAGCTGTGGGAGTCGCTGCCGGCCGGGCAGCAGAATCCCGCCGCGCTCGCCAGGGCGAAGGATGCCCTGGCAGCCTTGAAGTAGGCGCCGTATCCCAACGCGACTACGTCGGGGCGACCGCGTTGTTCGCGGCCTTGAGCAGGTACGTCCGGATCAGCTCGTCGAGGTCGCCATCGAGCACACCGTCGACGTCGCTCGTCTTGAGCTCGGTGCGGTGATCGTTGACCTGCTGGTACGGGAACAGCACGTAGCTACGAATCTGCGAGCCCCACTCGATCTTGAGACGCGCCTTCGCATCCTCGTGTGCCTTCGCTTCACGCTTCGCGAGCTCGTAGTCGTAGATCTTGGCGCGCAGCATCTTGAACGCGCGATCCTTGTTCGCGTGCTGGCTGCGCTCGTTCTGGCACTGCACGACGATGCCCGTCGGCTCGTGGGTGATGCGCACCGCGGAGTCGGTCTTGTTGACGTGCTGACCACCGGCGCCACCTGCGCGATAGGTGTCGATGCGCAGGTCGACCGGGTTGATGTTGACCTCGATGTCGTCGTCGATATCGGCCGTCACCGTGATGGCGGCAAACGAGGTCTGGCGGCGCCCTGCTCCATCGAATGGCGACACGCGCACGAGCCGATGCACGCCGTTCTCGGCCTTGAGCAGGCCGTAGGCGAAGTCGCCCGTGACGACAAACGTCGCCTGCTTGATCCCCGCCTCTTCGGCCGGCGTCTCCTCGAGGACCTCGACCTTCCAGCTCTTGCGATCGCAGTAGCGGATCACCATGCGCATCAGCATCTGCGCCCAGTCGCTGGCGTCGACACCACCGGCGCCCGACGAGATCTGGACGATCGCGGGACCCGGATCGAGCTCGCCCGAGAGCATGCGGCGGAACTCGAGATCGTCGAGTGACTTGCGGATGGACGCGACCTGGCCGGCCGCCTCCGTCGCGGAGTCCTCGTCGCTCGCCTCCTCGGCGAGCTCGAGCAGGACCTCGGCGTCCGACAGCGCGCGAACCTGCGCGTCCCACATGGTGACGACGTGCTCGAGCGACTTCTTGTCCCGCAGCAGCGTCTGCGCCTTCTTCTGGTCGTCCCAGAAATTCGGACGCGAGGCGATGGAGTCGAGCTCCTCGACCTTTAGCCGTTTGTGGTCGACGTCAAAGCAACCTCCGGAGCTCCGTCACTTTGCCGGAGAGCTCCTTCAGCTGGGCGCGGACCACGCGCACATCCGTTCCTTCGATCGCCATCGCATGAACGTCTTACACCACCCGCGTGGTCGCAGCAACGGAGCTAACTGCGGGCGGTGCGGCGAAGCGTGACGAGGTCGGCGCCCTGCCCCAGCGCCACCGGGTACTTGCCGGTGAAGCACGCCGAGCAGTAGCCCTTGCCGCTGCCATCGCCCGACACCGCGGCCATCATGCCTTCGTGCGACAGGTACGAGAGCGTGTCGCTCGTGACGTACTTGTTGATCTCGTCGACCGAGTGCGAGGCCGCGACGAGCTCGCTGCGCGTCGGCGTATCGATGCCGTAGTAACAAGGATGCGTGGTCGGCGGCGCGCTGATGCGGAGGTGCACTTCCTTGGCACCCGCGGCGCGCAGCATCTTGACGATCTTGCGCGACGTGGTGCCGCGCACGAGCGAATCGTCGACGACGACGACGCGCTGACCGTCGACGATCGAGCGCACCGGCGATAGCTTGAGCCGGACGCCGAAGTGCCGGATCGAATCCTGCGGCTCGATGAACGTGCGGCCGACGTAGTGGCTGCGGATGAGCCCCATCTCGAACGGGATGCCGCTCTGCTTGGAGTAGCCGATCGCAGCGGGCACGCCAGAGTCGGGCACGGGAATCACGACGTCGCCGACGGCGGGCGACTCCTCCGCGAGGCGCATGCCCATCCTCTCGCGGGCGCGATACACGCTCTTGTTGTTCACCAGCGAGTCCGGGCGCGCGAAGTACACGTGCTCGAACACGCAGAACGTGGGCGCCTGCATCTCGGGGATGCGATGGGTGGTCATGCCGCCCTTCTCGATCACCACGATCTCGCCGGGCTCGACCTCGCGAAGCAGGTCACCCTCGATCAGGTCAAACGAGCAGGTCTCACTCGACAGGACGTAGGCATCCTTGAGGCGACCGATCGTGAGCGGACGAAATCCGCTCGGATCGCGCACGCCGATCATCTTGGGGCTGCCGCCATCGTTGGTCAGCAGCACGAGCGAGTACGCGCCACGGACGCGCCGCAGCGCAGCGAGCAGCTTGCCGAGCACGTCGGGCTCGCGAGCCTTCGCCATCAGGTGAACGATGACCTCGGTGTCGCTCGAGGTCTGAAAGATCGAACCCTGGGCCTCGAGCTCGGCGCGCAGCTCGTTCGCGTTGACGAGGTTGCCGTTGTGGGCGATCGAGATCGTGCCGCCGGAGTACTCGAACACGAACGGCTGGGCGTTGCGCAGCTCGGAGCTACCCGCAGTCGAGTAGCGGACGTGGCCGATGGCCGTGGTCCCGGGCAGGGTCTTGAGGACGTCCCGGTTGAAGGCGTCGCTGACCAGGCTCATGGCCACATGCCGGCGGAGCCGACCGTCGTCGCCCGCGGCGACCAGCCCGGCTGACTCCTGGCCGCGATGCTGGAGCGCATGCATGCCCAGGTACGCGATGTTGGCCGCTTCGTCGTGACCGTGAATGCCGAACACCCCGCACATGGCGCTGACTTACCATGGGGGGCTGATCCCACCTACTGACTTCTATAGGCAAGCCTGACCAGAACTTGTGGACCGGCGCGGGTTCACGTACCTTTTCGGGTGCGTGCCAAGACTCTTATGGCGCGATGCGCAGGGCATCGAGGGCTCACTCGACCTGACCTCGACGGAGATCAAGGTCGGCCGTGCCATGGACTGCGCCATCCGCACGGATGACGCGATGGTCTCGCGGCATCACTCGCGGATCTTCTGGGGTGGTGGCGGCTACGTCCTCGAAGATCTCTCGAGTGCGAACGGCGTCTACTTCCAGGAGCAGCGCGTTCAGTCTCACCTGTTCAAGCACGGTGATGCGGTTCGCTGCGGATCTCTCTGGCTGCGCTTTGTCGATCAGGCGCAGCTCGCAGGTGCCGCACCCGGTACCCCATCTCCGATGATGCAGCACCCCGGCATGGGAGCGATCCCGGCTGCGGGTCCCACCGGCCATGTCGCCGCGATGCCCGGGCCCGGTCCCTCGGCGCCGATGCCGGCGCAGCCCGCACTCGTACCGAACACCACCGAGTCTGACGTCGAGATTCGCGTGCTGCGCCGCCGCGTCGAGCAGCTGCAGACCGAGCTGCGCGTCTACCGGGCCCAGAAGTTCAACCAGGACACCGCTCGCCGGATGGAGGATCTCGAGAACGATCTTTCCATGATGGAAATCGAGCGCGACAACATCAAGAACCGCCTCGACAAGGCCGAGCGCGAGCTCAAGCTCGAGGCCGGTAGCGTCAAGGTCAAGCGCGCGCTCGAGATCGCGGCGATGACCTCCGAGACCGCCGCCTCGCTCAACGATCTGCTCTCGAGCCTGCGCATCGAGGTGATGGCCGCCGAGGGTGAGTTCGAGCAGTACGCGCACAACATTCCGCGCGCGTCGTTCGAGCTGATCCGCCAGTCCCTCAAGGACGCGGCTGGTCACTGCGACGAAGCGCGCGAGCTGCTCCGCAAGCTCCGCGAAGTCGCCGATTAGCTCCTGCCTAGATGTGCGCCGGGATGTAATCGATCCCGAGCCAGAGCGCGCCATGGGCGAGCGTCAGGAACAGCGCCATCCACAGCGTCGCGAAGAAGCCGTCGATGCGGAACCACTTCTTCTTCTCGAACAGCTTCATCGTCGCGTAGAGCATCGCGCCGTTGATCACGAACGGTAGCGCGAAGCCGACGGCGCCCAGCGTGGCGATGTTCAGCACCGGCTTGAGCGCCCAGTACAGCGCCGTGTTGAAGATCGCGAACACGAGGCCGACCAGCGGCGGCGCCCACTTCTTCTCGAACACGATGCTCTTGTTCTTCTTCGCCGCGAGCCAGAACACGCCGGTGAACACGACGAGGCGCACCCCGAGCTTGATCAGAATCGCGACGACAGTAGTCATGGGATCGAGCATGTCATGTCGCGCCAACGGACGCTCGATCGAGCCGCGAGCGCCCGTGATCCCTCTTGCAACGATCGTCGTGATCGGCAAAGCTGGAGGTCGCGACGATTCCGGTGATCGCTAAGGATATTCCTTAGTTGCGCGTCCCCGAATTGTATCTATTCGATTACAGTCTTGTACAACTGTCATCGATGCATTACATTTGGTTTCCATGGATGCCGTTCAGTCCGTGAAGCGCTTGGAGCGGCGGGAGCTCTCGCGCACCCGACGTCGTCGCGACGACGCCTGGCTCGGTACGACTGCGCTCGCCGCAGCGATGGCCGCCCTGCCCCTCGCGCAGTCGAGCTGGCACGGACCGGAGGTCGCATCGACGCTCGCGGTGTCGGCGGTCGCGCTGCTCGCGGGTCAGCGCTGGGCGATCGCGCTGGTGCTTGTCGCCGAGCTGCTTCTGCTGCCGACGATCTGGCCGCGCGCATTCCTCGGCGGCGTCGAGCTGTGGCCAGGCCGCATCGCGGCGCTCACGTCGCTCGTCATGATCGTGCCTGGCCTGCTGTCCGCTCGTCGAGCGGCGGCAGCGATGGTCGTGCTCTCCGGCTGGCGGCGCACGCAGCAGACGTGTCGCCGCTTCCAGTACGCCTTCGTCGCGCTCGGGCTCCTGGCCGCGCTGCTGCCGGTCCTGTGAATCACTCGTAGGGTTCGATCGCGGAGATTCGCTCGGCTGCCGTCAGCACCGTCGTGGTGATGCCCGTCTGTGGATCGATCGTCACGAGCTGGCTCGAGGCCGTGGCCGCGTAGAGCAGGCCCGCGTAGTAGCGGAGTTCCTCGATGCGTCCAGCACCGGTGCTGAGGGTGACCGGCGTGCCCGCGGCGCCGCTCACCGGATCGATCGTGTTGATCACGGCGGTCGAGAAGTCGGGCCGGCCCGTGTACCAGACGGTGACTCCATCGGTGGCGATGCCGAACGAGCCACAGCACACCAGCGCCGTGGAGCCGATCGGCACGAATGCTCCCGTTGTGACGTCGAGTGCACCGAAGCTGTCGCCGCCGTTGCGTGCGAGGCCCAAGATCAGCGCACCGAAGCGCGTGAGCGCTGGCAACCGCGTGGGCACGAACATCGGTTCGATCAGAGCCTGCGTCCCGAGGTCGAGCTCGCCGATCTGGTTGCTGGTGTTGATCGCCCAGTAGGCTCCGTCCTGCGCGCGCCACACGGATCTGAACCGGTCGGCTGTCGCGCGCGCAGGGATGGGAATCGTCGTCTGCGCGACGGGGTCGTAGAACACCGCGAACGATCCGCCCCAGCGGGTGAACAGCAACAGGCCCGGGCTCTCGCTCGGCGTGTAGCGGAACGCTCGCGCCAGCGATCCACGGCCGCGAGCATTGATGACCTCGATCGTCGGGCGCACGAATGAAACGCCCGCGGGCGCCACGAACGTCAGCGCCGTATCGCTGTTGGCGACCACGCCGGTGACCGGACGACCGTCGAGTAGCACGATCGGCTCGCCGGCATTCTCGGCCGCGAAGCCCGTCCCCGTGACCGTGATCAGCGTGTCCGTGGCGGTCACGACCACGTCGACCGGCGACGCCGCGGTGACCGTCGGCGCGGAGCTGTAGCGGAGCAGCTCGTGCGAGCTTGCGGTTCCCGTGCGACCGAACACGACCACCTCGACGCCGCCGGCGTGATCGCCAGGCGGCACGACGAGCTCGAGTCGGGTGTCGTCGATCACGTGAACGAGCGGCGCCTCACGACCACCGACGAGGACGCGATCATCGGGGTCGAAACCGCCGCCTTCGAGGACGATCAACGTGCCGCCACCGACGGGCGCGTAGTCGGGTATCGCGCGCGCGACGTGGCGTGCCGTGGTCGCGTCGCTGCCGCACGCGACGAGCACCAGGATCAGCAGCGCGCGCATCGCTAGCGCTCCCCGTACTTCACGGCGCTCATGAACGTCTCGGGCGGCAGTGCCGGTCCGAGGGCGTGGAGCACCATCCCCGGCGGCGCGCTGTAAGGCACGCATCCGCCGTCCGTGAGCGCTTGCGTCACGCGTTCGCCGATCGCATGCAACGTGGTCCCGTCTCCATCGATGCTCTCGAGCGTCGCGAACGAGATCGGACTGCACGTGCGTACTGGCACTTGCACCACGGCGACCGCAACCGTGCACGCGTCGCTGTACAACCGGAAGCCCCGGAGCGTGGTCGCCGGGATGCAGCGCATGAAGTCGCCGACCATCTCGCGGCGGCACTCGGCACGAGTCGCGCGGTCCACGAGCGTGGGGCCGGTGAACCGGAGGCTGGGATCCTCGGTGGCCTGCAGCGTGACCGACGCCAGGCGGCGCGCGCCGGCCTCGTCGATCGTTCGCTCCAGCGCCGGGATTTCGAGCGCAGCGCCCAGCGCCAGCGTGCGGGTCGTGTCGAGCATGTAACGCACGCAGGCCTCGCCGGAGCGCCGGTACACCGGGCCGGTGACCTCGCCGGCGATGCTGCGGAACGTCGAGCAGCCATCCGCACCCACGACCGCTGCGACCGTCGGCGTGGGCACCTCGATGCCGATGACGACCACCGGTGATTCGCAGGCGCTGTCCGAGAACCAATCCGGTGTCTCAGCATCGGTGGGCTCGCAGCGCGCGCCATCGGGGTGCACGGCCGGCGTGCACGCTTGGTCGAGGACGCGGTCGTGGAGGCCGGTGAGCACGCGCATCCCGTCGAGCGTGGTCAGCATCTCGAGCGCGAGGCGACCGGTGCCGGCCTCGACCTTGGCGAGCTCCGGCATCGCGGTCGCCGGCAACTCCTCGG
Organism: Haliangiales bacterium; assembly: GCA_038322185.1. Taxonomy (GTDB): domain Bacteria; phylum Myxococcota_A; class Polyangia; order Haliangiales; family Haliangiaceae; genus JABFXX01. The sequence continues at coordinate 8,236 of JBBQFU010000142.1, read as the reverse complement.
TGAGCTCGTAGTACGTGACATCGATCGGCGCGGTCAGCGGACCGATGCACGCGCCGTCGCGGCGCTCGTAGTACGACGTGATGGCGTCGGTCGGATCGCCGGCGCGGTAGAGCCGGGTCGGTAGCGATTCACCGTCCACGCGGTCGTAGCCGATGAAGTGGGTGACCCAGGTCAGGTCGATGGAGCCGTCGTGGAGTGCCGTCTCGACGCCGATGGCCGTATCGCAAATATCATCGACATACAGCGCATCGGCAGCGACCGGCACGCAGCGCAGCACGTCATCGGCCCAGATCCGTGGCGTGCATCGCGTGTGCAGACGCGTGTCGTAGAAGCCGTCGCTATCGACCTGGCGGGTGCCGTCCTCGTAGATGACCTTCTCGAGCTTGATCCGCGTGCCACTCACCGACTCGATCGACTCGAGCACGGTGAGGTCATCGCCGCATGCGGCAACGACGAGCAGGACTGCGGCGCGCCTCATGGGATGTATTCCACACCGATCGACGGAAAGATCGGAAGACCGTTCGTGTAGCTCATGGTCGCGAAGTCGCTGCTGTAGGTCACGCCCTCGGCATTCTTGCGATTGCTGACGTTCTGCAGGTCGATGTAGAGGTTCAGCATGCCCCACGGTCGCTTCCACGTCCGGTCGACGCGCAGATCGAGCTGAACGAAGTCGGGGAGCCGGCGCGATAAGAGCGTGCCGTCGACGGGCACCCAGTCGCCGCTGCTGTCGAGGTAGGCGCCCGCCACCGGCGTGTACGGGTTGCCGGTCGTGTAGCGGAACCGGCCGCCCACGCGCCAGTGCTTGCCGAGCGCGGTCGTGCCGACGACGGTGAACGAGTGCGGCTGGTCGAGCACGTACGGCAAGAGCACGTTGCCCTTGGTCGGGTTGCGACGAAACGAGCGCCCGTGCGTGTACGCGACCCAGCCTGTCCAGCGACCGACATTGCGTCGCGCGATGAGCTCGAGCCCATACGCGTGGCCGGTGCCGATACCCTCGCGATAGCTGTACGATCCGAACTGCGTATCGACGAGCTCTCTGCTGATGCCGAGCAAGCCACCGGACTCCGTGCCGCCGTTCGCCGTGGTCGGCGTGGCCGAGGTGATCGCATCGACCGGCAGCTGGCGCAGGTCCTGATAGTAGATCGTGGCCGACACCTCCTTGTCGTCACCCACGATCGCCTTCGCCGTGGTCGCGACCTGGGTCGCGGACGAGCCGATCATCACGCGGTCGCCGAAGATCGGATCGAGGTCCGTCACGAGCGGTGGTGCGTGATAGCGCCCGACCGACTGGATGAGGGTCACGTGGTTTGGCAGCCGGAAGTTCGCGACGATCCGAGGATCCAGCGACCACTGATCCGATAGCCCGAAGTGGTCACCGCGCAACCCGGGCCGCACTTCGATCCGGTCATTCGCGAAGAACCACGACTGCTCGAGGTACGCGCCGATATCCGCGCCCCACCGGGTGAGCTCGCGGTGCACGACCATGTCGGGCGACGGATCGAGCGGGCTCGGCGGTGGCGTGTTGATCATGTCGTAGCTGTGGCGCTGCCAGCCGCCGTCGAGACCGACCGCGAGCGTGCCCCCGAATGCGGACGTCGACACCTCGCCGCGCAGCGACAGCGGAACCGTGGTCTTGTGCATGCCCTTGTCAATCTCGTCGTGGTTCGCGCGCGCGTTCACGTCATCGAAGCCGATCGACGGAAGAATCGTGATCGAGGTCGCCCCGCGCACGGCGCGATAGCGCATCCCGAGCCGCATGAACCTGGACGTGTACAGAAACGACTTCACGCTGCTCGTGTTCACGCCACCCGTGCTCATGTCGGACGGATCGTGCTCCAGCGTCAGCTTGTCGTCGGAGCCGAACAGGATCGCCATGAACCGCCCGTCACCGGACTCCCACCGAAGCTGCGCGTCGGCATAGCGAGGCAGCAGCACGAGGTCGATGTTCGCGCCGCGGACGATGGCGTCGAAGTACGACCGCCGCGCGCCGATCGTCCAGCTGCCGTCGAGCGGGCCCGGCCCTTCCGCAAGTGCCGCCGCGTGAATCAAGCTGAGCTCCGCCCCACTCCGCCAGCGATCCGCGCGCCCGGTGCGCGACGTCACGAGGGCAACGCCACCCAGGCCGCGCCCGTATCGCACACTCGCTCCGCCGGGCTCGAGCGTCACCTGGTCGACTGCACCGGTCGGCAGGAACGAGGCAATCCCGCCAAAGTGATACAGCAGCGGGACCTCGATCCCGTCGAGGTAGACCTTCGTGTCTCGCGGCGCCGTACCGCGCAGCGCCAACCCGCCGAGGCCGAACGGTGTCCGCGCGATGCCGGGCAGGCTCTGCAGCGCGCGCAACACGTCGTTGCCCGCGCCCGGCTGCGTCCGGATCGCCTTGGTATCCAGATGGAGCGGTGGCCCCATCGGGGCGTGACCCGCCACACGAATGAGCTCGCCGCCGCCTCCCTCTCGCGCGAGGCCGATCTTCAAGTCATCACCGATGCGCGCCGCCCCGAAGTACGCGCCGTATCCGTCGGCGATCACCAGCACATCGAGGCGTCCGAACGGCGCGTTCGCGATGACGAACCGCCCGAGGTCATCGCTGACGCCCTCGATGCCGCCGATCGCGATCAACGCCCCGATGATCGGCGCGCGTGATGTCTCGTCGACGATGATGCCCGTGACCGAGCGATCAGCGAATGCGCGCGAGTGGCCGACGATGACCCCGATCAGGATCATCGCGACGGACACCCACCTGCGCACCGGCCGCATGCGGGGCGACGCTATTACGTCTGGTCGCCGCTATCGACATCAGAATTCTGAGGGTCTCTAGCCCTCGTCGCGGTTGGTCACGACACGCGCCGCGGTCATCAGCTGCTCTTTCGCCGAGCCGTAATCGACGCGCGCGATGGTGAGCCGCGCACGCTGGAAGTCGCGCTTCGCCTCGAGATCACCTGTGCGCGAGATCAAACGATCGAGCCGATACAGCAGGACGCGGGCATCTCGCGTGCGATTCGCCTGCGAGGCGGCGTTGTATCGCTTCGTCAGTGCATCGAGCTGACGCTGCGCGCTACGAAGATCACGCTCGGAGCGTCGCAAGGCTTTCTGCACGGTCGCGACGCGCGCGCCTGCCGCACGATGAGCGGCTTCGGCGTCCTTGAGCGCCTCACGGTCCGCGTTTCGGACGTTCCGTTCGGACTGCACGGCTCCGTAGGTGCCCGGGCCGCGGTCCGAATCGGCCGACGCAGGAACAGCCGCAGCGACGAGCAGAAATCCACTCAGGATCGTCTTCACCATGATGAAGACGTGTTGCATCGGGAATGCCGCGCACCAGAGCGTGCGGCCTCGCGCACCGGGCGGGGCCGGATCAGCCGACCCAGGCGCGCGCGTTACGGAACATGCGCATCCACGGGCTGTCCTCGCCCCACTCCGGCGGATGCCACGACATCTGGACGGTGCGGAACACGCGCTCCGGGTGCGGCATGATCACCGTGATGCGACCGTCGGTGGTCGTGACACTGGCGATGCCGTTGGGCGAGCCGTTCGGATTCGCGGGGTAGCGCTCTGCCACGTCACCGGAGCCGTCGACGAAGCGCGCCGCGACGAGCGACGAGGCCTCGAGTGCTTGCAGCGCGTCGGGCACCAGCTCGGCACGGCCTTCTCCGTGCGCGTTCGCGATCGGGATGCGCGATCCCGCCATGTCCTTGAAGAACAACGACGGCGACGGATCGATGCGCAGCAGGACCACGCGCGCCTCGAAGCGTTCGCTGCGGTTGCGCACGAACTTCGGCCACGTGGTGCGCGTCGCGGGGACGAGATCGGGAACGAGGTCGGCGACCATCTGGCAGCCGTTACAGACACCGAGCAAAAACGTGTCGGCGCGATCGACGAAGCGGCGGATCGCGGACTGCGCACGTGCGTTGTAGCGGAACGTCGCCGCCCAGCCCCGGCCTGCACCGAGGACGTCACCGAACGAGAAGCCGCCACACGCGACCGCGCCACGGCAGTCGGTGAGATCGACGCGACCCTCGATGAGGTCGGTCATGTGGACATCGACGGCTTCGAAGCCGGCGCGGGTGAACGCGGCCGCCATCTCGATCTGGCCGTTGACGCCCTGCTCGCGCAGGATCGCGACGCGAGGCCGCGCAGCCCTGGAGATGAACGGCGCGGCGATGTCGGCGTTCGGATCGAACGTGAGCGCCGTGGTGAGGCCCGGATTTTTCGGCGTACCGGCGGCGAAGCGCGAGGCCTGCTCTTCGTCGGCACACGCGGTGTCGTCGCGACGACGCGCGATCAGATGAGTGACGTTGGACCAGCGGCCGCGCAGCTCGCTGCGATTGGCCTCGATCACGAGGTTGCCGCCATGCGCGACGGTGATCTGGTCACCGCCGATGGCGCGACCGATCGGGTGCACGGTGAATGCAGCGAGCGCGGATCTCACTGCCGCGAGGTGTTGGGTCGGGACCTCGAGGATCGCGCCGAGCTCCTCGGCGAACAGCGCGCGGAACGAATCTTTGTGGACCGCCGAGAAGTCGAGCTGCAGACCGAAGCCCGACGCGAACGACATCTCGAGCGCCGTGACGATCGCGCCGCCGTCGGAGATGTCGTGATACGCGCTGATCGAGCCGGTCGCGACCAGCGACTGCATCACCGAGAAGAAGGCCTTGAGGCGCGCCGGGTCGTCGAGGTCGGGCGGTGCGTCGCCGAGCTGACCGAACACCTGCGCGAGACAGCTCGCGCCGAGGCGGCCCTGGCCGCGGCCGAGGTCGACGAGGAGCAGCTCGCCGGTACCGCGCAGCTCGGGCGTGACGTTCTTGCGGACGTCGGTGACCGCGCCGAACGCGGTGGTGATCAGCGTGACCGGCGACGCGATGACCTTGCCGTCCCACTGGGTGCGCATGGACATCGAGTCCTTGCCGACAGGAATCGCGATCCCGAGTGCGACGGCGGTCTCGCTCGCGGCGCGAACAGCGGCGTAGAGCCGCGCGTCCTCGCCGGGATGCCCCGCCGCTGCCATCCAGTTGCACGACAGCTTGATGCGCGATAGCTCGCCGATCGGTGCGCCCGCGAGGTTGGTGATGCACTCGGCGATCGACAGGCGCGAGGCGGCCGCGGCGTCGAGCAGCGCGACCGGCGGGCGCTCGCCTATCGCCATGACTTCGCCGGCGTAGGTATCGAAGCCCGCGAGCGTGACGGCGCAGTCCGCAACGGGGACCTGGAACGGACCGACCATGGAGTCGCGCGAGACGAGGCCTCCGACCGTGCGGTCACCGATCGTGACGAGGAAAGACTTGTCGGCGACCGTGGGCAGGCCGAGCAGGCGGTCGAGCGCCTCGGTGACCGACGCACCGGCGAGCTCGAGCGCGCGACGCGGCGATGGCAGCGCTTCGGCACGGCGAGTCATACGCGGCGGCTTGCCGAGCATCAGCTCGAGCGGAACATCGACGGGCGGCGGACCACCCTTGGAATCGGCAACGGTGAGGTGACCCTCGGCGGTCGCGGTGCCGAGCTGCGCCCACGGCGCGCGCTCGCGAGCACACAGCGCGGCGAACTCGGCGAGCCGCTCGGCGCCGATCGCCATCACGTACCGCTCCTGCGATTCGTTGCACCACAGCTCGAGCGGCGACAGGTCGGCTTCGCCCGTTGGGATCTTGCGCAGGTCGAGCTGCGCGCCGAGGCCGGCGTCGTGAACGAGCTCGGGCATCGCGTTGGACAGGCCGCCCGCGCCGACATCGTGGATCGACAGGATCGGATTGTTGTCGCCGAGCGCCCAGCAGCGATCGATCACCTCCTGGCAGCGGCGCTGCATCTCGGGGTTGTCGCGCTGGACACTGGCGTAATCGAGGTCCTCGGCGGACGCGCCCTGCGCCAGCGACGAAGCGGCGCCACCCCCGAGACCGATCAGGAATGCGGGACCACCGAGCACCACGAGCGCTGCACCCGCGGGCACCGGCGCCTTCTGTACATGGCCTTCGCGCACCGCACCGATGCCACCGGCGAGCATCACGGGCTTGTGATAGCCACGATCGCCGAGCTCGAAGGTACGGAAGTAGCCGAGGATCGCGGGTCGGCCGAACTCGTTGTTGAACGCGGCGCCGCCGAGCGGGCCCTCGGTCATGATGTCGAGCGCGGTCGCGATGCGCGCCGGCGAGCCGAGCCACTCGGCCTTCTCCCACGGCTCGAGCGCACCCGGGATGCGCAGGTCGGAGACCGTGAACCCGACGAGCCCGGCCTTCGGCTTGGCACCACGGCCCGTCGCTCCCTCGTCGCGGATCTCGCCGCCGGACCCCGTCGCGGCACCGGGGAACGGCGAGATGGCGGTGGGATGATTGTGCGTCTCGACCTTTCCGAGGATGTGCGACGGCTCCTCGAGCGAGCGATAGACGTGCTTGGCGTCGGGCACGAGGCGCTTGGCGACGGTGCCTTCGACGACCGCCGCGTTGTCCTTGTAGGCCGACAGCACGCCGGCCGGCGCCGCCGCGGTGGTGCGCTTGATCCACGCGAACAGCGACAGCTCCTGCTTGGCGCCGTCGACGAACCACTCGGCGTTGAAGATCTTGTGACGACAGTGCTCGCTGTTGGCCTGCGCGAACATCATCAGCTCGACGTCGGTCGGATCGCGGCCAAGCTCCTTGTAGCGCCCGACGAGGTACTCGATCTCGTCATCGGCGAGCGCGAGGCCCATGCGGCCGCTCGCCTCCTTGAGCGTGGCCACGCCTTGCGTGCCGAGCTCGACGAACCGCAGTGGACGCGGCGTGCCGCCCGACGACACGATCTTCGCGAGATCCGCTTCGCGCGTGATCACGCTCTCGGTCATCCGGTCGCTGACGACCGCACCGACCTTGGTGACGTCGACGGAGTCGCCGATCAGCGTCCACTCGAGACCGCGCTCGATGCGCGTGACCGCGGTGAGGCCGCACACGTGCGCGATGTCGGTGGCCTTCGACGACCACGGCGAGACCGTGCCGATGCGCGGCGTGACGACGAAGCTCACGGTCTCGACGGTCTCGAGCCGGCGCGGCGGCCCCGGCGGCGGATCGGCCGGCCCGTAGCTCAGCATGTTCGAGAGCTGCTGGACCTCGTCGATCGTCAGCTCGCGGTCGCTCACCACGATGTGCACCCAGCGCGCCTCGAGCGAGGTGACCTCGGGCTCGACCGCCCGGATCCTCGCCAGCGCGCTCGCCTTCCGGGCCGCGCTCAATGCCGTGCGGCCCGGCAGCACCATCATCATGCGGCGCCTCCAAGGGCGGCGGCGATGCGCGCGATCGGCTCGCGCGCGTCGGGCTCGAATGCCTTGCCGGTGACCTGCTCGTAGCTACCGATGTAGCGCCGTGCAGCTTCCATGCGGACATCGTCGGGGAGGATCGGCGGCGGACCGTCGCCGTTCCACTTCGCCTCGCCGGACAGCCAGCGCCGGACGTACTCCTTGTCGAAGCTGCGCGGCTCTTCAGCGCGCGACAGGCGCTCCTCGTAGTCGCCGGCGAACCAGTAGCGCGACGAATCGGGCGTGTGGATCTCGTCGATCACGACGATGTTGCCGGCCTTGTCGAGACCCATCTCGTACTTGGTGTCGGCGAGGATCAGACCCTGCTTCGCCACGTGCGCCTGCCCTGCGGCGAACAGCTTCGCCGCGATCGCAGCGGCGCGCTCGAACGTCTCGGGATCGATGCGTCCCATCGCGAGCAGCTCGTCCTTGCTCACGCTGACGTCGTGATCGCCCTTGGCGGCCTTCGTCGACGGCGTGAGGATCGGCGCGGGCAGTCGCTGGTTCTTCTTCATGCCCTCGGGGAGCGTGTGGCCACAGAACGTGCGCGCGCCGGTCTCGTACGCCTTCCAGATCGACGTGGAGGTCACGCCCGTCAGGTACGAGCGCATCACGAGCTCGACCGGCAGCGGCTCGCACTCGCGCGCGATCATCACGTTCGGATCGGGCACGCGCAGCATGTGATTGGGCGCGATGTCCTTGGTGTGCTCGAACCAGAACTGCGCGAGCTGGTTCAGCACCTGGCCCTTGAACGGAATCGTGCCGACCACAGCGTCGAACGCGCTCAGGCGATCGGTCACCACGATCACGCGCTCGCCGTTGTCGGCGTCGATGAAGCAGTCGCGAACCTTGCCGTCGTAGCGCGGTAGCGTGCGGCCCGCGATCGAGCTGTACGGCACGTGGGTGAGCGTCTGCGACAGCTGCGTGCGCAGGGCTTGATCGAGATTACTCACGAGCTCCTCCGAGTGCGCGATCGAGAATCTCGGG
>JBBQFU010000141.1:0-23177 GCA_038322185.1 Haliangiales bacterium | reverse complement strand
GCTGCGATTCATGACGGTGACCTCTACGAGTGCACGGTGCAGCGCGAGACGTGCTCGCTGCCCGCCGACTACGCGGCGATGAAGACCGATGCGTCGTTCAGCAAGCTGACGCAGCGTGCGGTGACCGCGGCCGGGCAGCTGTCGGCGGCCGAGACGGCGCAGGCCGCGATCGCGGTGCCGAAGGTGTACGGCGAGGCGCTGAGCGTCGCCGATGGAATCGCGATGGCCGATGGTGGTTCGATCAATGTCGCGCGGTATCGCCACCTGGCGACGTCGCGTGAAGTGACGGTGCTGGAGTGGGGCGCGGGCGATACCTCCGTCGGTGCGCTGTTCCACGGTGCCACGGCCGATCTGTCCGGCGTGATCGATGATCTCGAGATCGATGGTTGTTCGCTGTTCGCGCCGCGCTGACGCTACAAAGCTGAAACCAGCTGGCGGCGCCGTGTCATCCTGATTGGATGCGCCCTCTGGCCATTTGCGTGCATGCGCGTGGGGGCGCGTTGCTCGTCGCCGCTCTCGGGTGTGGCACCGAGTCGTCGACGCGTGAGCCACCGCCGATCACGCCGTCGGAGGCCGGCGGTGATGCACCCACCGCCGATGCGGCGCCATTCGTTGCGGCGCTCGCGACCACGACCGAGCGCCGGCCGTGGGCGTTCGCGGTTCTCTCGGACTTGCATCTGCCGAACCCGCGAGCGCGCGATGTCGACAAGGTTGTCGCCGCGGTGATCGCGATGAAGGTGCGCCTCGTTGTGATCGCCGGTGACAGCACGAACGGCAACCCCGGCGATGCACCACGCACGTATGCCGCTGACGGTTGGCACGACGTCACACGTGCACTACAGCCGCTACGCGACGCCGGGATCGCCGTCCTTCCCGTCGCAGGCAACCACGACAGCTCCACTGCATCGCAGCGCGAACACTACGCAGCCGCCTTCCGCGACCTGGCCGGCTGGGCGGCGCCGTTCGTCATCACGGTGCAAGCGAGCGATAGCCACGGGCATGCGCGCGCCCCGTTTTCGTACAGCGTCGACGTCGACGGCGTACACCTCTCGCTCGTTCACCTGGTCACTTCGTCGGTAGAGCCGGAGGTCGCACGCTGGCTCGCGTCTGACCTCGAGGCCGCGGCAGGTGCTACGCACCGCATCGTATTCGGACACGTGCCGATGTCGTCGGTCATCTACGCCGCGAAGGCATCGTACGTCGCGCAGCTCGGCGCGATCCTGGAGCGAGGTCGCGCAACGATGCACGTTGCCGGGCATGAGCATCTGGTCTGGGATGAGGACGTCGCGCTCCCCGGCGGTCAGATGATTCGCGAGGTGCTGATCGGTTGCTCGTCGGGCTTCTATCAGTACGCACCGAAGGAGCCGGCGAAGGCGCGCGCCAGCTGCACGCCGCTCGTCGATCCCACGCGTCGTGAACCGATGCGCTGCCAGATGCCACGCGGCGGTGGCACGTTCGAGATCGCACGGGGTCGGAAGAACCGCCATCTGCAGCACGCGCGCACGACCTTCACCGTGTTCAGCGTGGACGGAGCGTCGATCGAGGTCACGCCGATGACCATCGACGCAGCGGGCCGTCCGATCCCATTTTATCTCGACCGCGAGTGATTCGAAAGGCTAGCGTCGGGTGCCGGTGCCAGCTGGCAAGCCTCGAGTGCCGCACAGCTGGTGCGCGCGCTTCGCCGCGGCGATGACCTGCGCTTCGTCGCTCGCGGCGAGCTCGCCGAGCTTTGCCTTCGCGTTCGCGGGGCAGGCGGGGCCCAGGAGGCCGAGGCCGGTCGCGGCGGCCGCCACGATCTCGGGGAAGGCAGAATCGTCGAGGGCACCGAGCAGGGCCTCGGCGGCACCCGGCGGCGCGGTACGGCCTAGAGCGTAGGCCGCGTTCTGCGCGAGCGCGAGCGCAGCCTCGGACTCGATCGCAGCACTGCGCCAGCGCGTGAACTTGCCGACGAGCTTGGCGGAGAGGGCGCGATCACCGAGGTTCGCGGTGAGATCGACGGCGCGCTGGCGCAGCGGCACCGGCGCCTTGCTGTCATCCCAGAGCTTCGCGAGGAGCTCGGCGACACCGGCTGCCTTGCAGTCGACGAGACCGGCGAGCGCATCGGCGCGCACGTTGAAGTCGGCATCCTTGCCGACCGCGGCGACGAGGGCCTGCGCGGGCCCCGGACGCATGCAGCGACCCCCGAGAGCCTGGGCTGCGTTGCGGCGGACGTCGGGCCACGTATCGGTCGAGAGCAGGGTCATGATCACGCGATCGATACCGTCGGCACCTGCTTCGCCATGCCACGGACCGGTGCCGGTACCGCTCGCGGTGGTGAGGGCGGCTAGCGCGGCGAGGCGAACACCTGGGTCGCGATCGCGCGTGAAGGAGACGAGCAGGTCGCCCGCCTCGGGACGCGGGTTGACGGCGATCGCACGCGCGGCGACCTGCTTGTACGCGGCGGTCGATTCGTCGATGGGATAGCTGGCGAGCGTGGCCGCCAGAGCTTTCAGCGCGGCCGCATCACCGGACGCCGCGATTCCGTCGACGAGCCGGTAGCGCAGCTCGTACTCGGTGGCCGCCGGCAGGGCAGCGGACATCGCGGCGAGGGCAGCGGCGCGCTCGTCGGATTTTTCGTGCGCGCGACGGGTCACTGCACGCCACACATCACCGGCGGTGCGCGCGTTGGTCTGCGCCTGGGCGATCGGGATGAGCGTTGCGACCGGCAGATCGGAGAGGCGATCGATCACGGCCTGGCGAACCTCGCGTGCACCGTGCCCCGCGAGCGAGACGAGCAGGTCACGCTCCTTGTCGATGCTCGGTTGCAACGCGCGGGCGGCCTCGACGCGCGCCTCGATCGGCGTGCCGCCGCGCTGCGCGAGCTCGGCGAGCTCGGTGCCGACCCCGAGACCGGCGAGTGCGCGGATCGCGGCGATGAGATCGGTGCCGGTGACGTAGCCCTGCGCGATCGCGCGCGCGACGATCGCCGCCGCGGCCGGATCCTTGATTCCGATCGCGGCACGCACGAGCCGGGCACGCGTCCCCGCATCGGTCGCGCGCGCGAGCTCGGCATCGATCGCAGCTGCACCCGCAGCGCCGCGACGCGCGAGCGCTTGTGCTGCGGAGGTCGCGCCGTCCTTGCCGTCGGCGACCACGCGCGCGAGGAGCGCATCGCCACCACCACCATTGCGCTCGCCGTCGGCGTAGATCGCGAGCTCGGCGATCGCGGTGGTGCCCTTGTCGGCGCCGTACGCGGACTCGAGGATCACGGTGACGCAGCCATCGATGCCGAGACCCGTGGGCAGATCGACGACGTAGGCGCTGTTCGGCGGATCCTTCTGACCATCGGGCAGATCGATGTGCCAGTCGGCGTGCTTGGTGAGCACGCCGATCCGCTGCGGCCGGTTCGTGCCCTTCTGCGCGCCGGGCACGATCCGGAGCTGCGCAGCCTTCGCGCCGGCGAACCGCGGCACGAACGTGAAGAACTGTCCTTCGCCCGCACTCGCCGTGAGGTCCTCGCGCCACAGCGTGGCCGGATTGCCATCCTCGAGCTCTGCCGGAATGCCGAGGGCCGATGCATCGGTGCTGCCGGGCTGATGGGACGCGAAGCGTGCACGATAGAGCTGCGGCTCCGGCGCCGGCGCCGTATCGAGGCGCGCCGCGAGCACGGCGGCGTCCTCGCGCATGTGGACCGGTAGCTTCGACAGGCGCTGGAACTTGGTCCCGTTGAAACCCTCGCCGAACAAGTAGGCCGGCTTGCCGTCACAGCGCATCGCCCCGGGGCGCGTCTGGTAGCGATAGATGCCTTGCGCGGTGGCCTCGACCGCGATCGCGTAGTCGGCATCGATCCCCACCGCACCGATCGGTGTGCGCGCGACGACGGACCACGCGTTGCCCCTGTGCGCGATCAAGATCGCCTCGGTCGACGTCTCGAGCACGAGGATCGCCGCACCGCGGAACTTCCCACCACTGATCTTCGTGACGCTGGTCAGCGCGCCGACCTGGACTTTAGCCGTCCCGATGCGGACCTCGCCCGTCGCATCGACCTCGACGGTCTCGGGCTTGCCGTCCTGGTCGGCATCGCGCACGGACTTGTGAAGAGGCTCGGCCATCGCGGTGCCACCGAGCAAGACGAGGGCGAGGGCAGGGCGCAACATCAGCGTCGCCAGGACACCACAACTGCGCCTCGATTGCATCGCCGATCCGTCAGCGTGGTGATAGCGTCCCGCGCCTTCGTGTTCGCCCCGACCGACTACCACTTCGACCTGCCGAACGACCTGATCGCTCAGACGCCGGCGGCAGAGCGCGATGCATCACGCCTGCTTCACGTCGCGACCGACGGGGCGGCGACCGATCACCTGTTCCCCGACGTCGTGGATCTGATCCCGTCCGATGCGGTGCTCGTCGCGAACGACACGTCCGTGATCCCGGCGCGGGTGCTCGGCCACAAGGTCACGGGCGGCCGCGTCGAGCTGCTGTTCCTCGAGCCCGAGCCTGCGGCCGTCGCGCAGCCGGGCAGCGAGGTGTGGCGCTGCCTCGCGCGCGCGCGTCGCACACTCAAGCCCGGCCAGACCATCCAGATCGACGGTACCGATACCATCGTCGAGCTGCAGAGCGAGCGTATGGGCGCCGAGGGCAGCGTGCTGGTCTCGGTACCCGGCAAGGTCCACGCGCTGCTCGATCGCGTCGGTCACATCCCGCTGCCGCGCTACATCCAGCGCGACGACGCGCCCGAGGATCGCTCGCGCTACCAGACGATGTTCGCGCGCGTCCCCGGCGCCGTCGCTGCACCCACGGCAGGGCTTCACATGACGCCCGGAATTCTCGAGCGCCTGACTGCTCGGGGAGTGACGCTCGCGACCGTGACGCTCCACGTTGGGTACGGGACGTTCGAGCCGATCCGCGAGGCCGATGTCCGCCAGCACCACATGCACCGAGAGCGCTACATGATTCCCGACGAGACCGCGGCGCTCGTCGCGAGCGGCCGGCCGATCGTCGCGCTCGGAACCACCGCGCTGCGTGCGCTCGAATCCGCCGCGACCGGCCCGCGCACACTGCGTGCGGGCACCGGCGCCACCGAGCTGTTCGTATATCCCGGCTCGGGTCACACGTTTCGCGCGGTCGATCATCTGATCACGAACTTCCACCTTCCCGAATCGACGCTGCTCATGCTGGTATGCGCGTTCGCGGGTACCGAGCACGTGTTCGCGGCGTATCGCCACGCGGTGGCGCAGCGCTACCGGTTCTTCAGCTACGGCGACGCGATGCTCCTCCACCGCTCATGAGCCAGACCTTCCAGCTCCCAACCCCCGGCTTCTCGTTCGAGCTGATCGCCACGCTCGGCAAGGCCCGCGCGGGGATCCTGCACACCCCGCGGGGCGACATCCCGACGCCCGTGTTCATGCCGGTCGGCACCGCCGGCACCGTGAAGGCGATGACCGCCGACGAGCTTCGCGCCGAGCCGCTCGACGCCAAGATCATCCTCGGCAACACGTATCACCTCTTCCTGCGTCCGGGCATGGAGGTCATGTCCCACGTCGGTGGGCTCCACAAGTTCGCCGCGTGGGACCGCCCGATCCTCACGGACTCCGGCGGCTTCCAGGTGTTCTCGCTCGCTGCCATCAACGAGATCGATGACGAGGGCGTCACGTTTCGCTCGCACATCGACGGCAGCAAGCACCGCCTGACGCCCGAGGTCTCGATGGAGATCCAGCGCGTGATCGGCTCGGACATCGCGATGGTGTTCGATCAATGCCCGCCCGGCGATGCGCCGTCAGAGATTCACGAGGTCGCGCTCCGCCGCACCACCGCCTGGGCGAAGCGCTGCAAGGAGGCGCCGCACGCCCCGGGGCAGGCCGTGTTCGGCATCGTCCAGGGCGGCATCGAAATCGGACGGCGCCTGCGGCACATGGCCGAGATCACGGCGCTCGACTTCGATGGCTACGCCCTCGGCGGCCTGGCGGTCGGTGAGAGCATTGCCGAGACCTATCGAATCCTCGATGAGGTCGCTCACACGCTCCCGGCCGAGCGACCGCGCTACCTCATGGGTGTTGGAACCCCCGCCGACCTCGAGACGGGCATCAACGCCGGCATCGACATGTTCGACTGCGTGATGCCGACGCGCAACGCCCGCAACGGCTACCTGTTCGTGCAGAACGGGCCTCGCGTGAACATCCCCAACAATGCCAACCGCATGGACCAAGGACCGATCGATCCGGACTGCCCATGCGCCACGTGCAAGACGCACTCGCGCGCGTACCTGCGACATCTTTACATCGCCAAAGAGATCCTCTACGCGCGCCTCGCAACTCTGCACAACCTCACGTTCTACGCGGGCCATGTTCGGCGCATCCGCGAACGCATTCTCCTAGCCGGAGAGCGAGCTTGACCCTGTCTGCGCCCAGTGCTACGAACCCCGGGATTTTGCGAGGTTAGAAGACATGCAAGCGATGCAGCCGATGTTGATGATGTTGGTGATCTTCGGGATTTTTTACTTCCTGATGATCCGGCCCCAAGTGAAGCGCCAGAAGGAGCACACCGCGATGCTCAGCAAGCTGGGCAAGGGCGATGAAGTCATCACGCGTGGTGGCGTGATCGGCAAGATCACGGGTGTCGACGAGAGCAACACGGTGCTCGTCCTCGAGCTCCAGGAGAAAGTCCGCGTTCGCGTTCCGCGCGCGTACGTCGAAGCGAAGTGGGAAGGCAAAGTTCCCGACTCCGCCAAGTCTGCCGCGTAAATTGCGAACCTCGGCCTTGCCGGGGTGCGCAGTCGTCTAGCTCGCTCGTTTGTTCGAGGTATTCATGGATCGCTCACTCAAGCTGCGAACGCTGCTCCTGGTTTTTTTCGTCCTGGGTAGCATCGCGGTGCTTCTGCCGACGTTCGTACCGAGGGGCAAGCTGCCCACCTGGTACACCGACCTGATCGATAGCCGCATGAGCATGGGGCTCGACCTTCAGGGCGGTCTCCATCTCGTCTACAGCATCGACCTCGACAAGGCGATCGACGACCGCGCGAGCGAGCTCAAGCGCGACATCGAATCGCGGATCACCGAGGAGAACATCAAGGCCTCGGTCACCACGCCGCGCAGCCCGCTCGGGGCGGTCATCGTCCGCGTCGACGATGCGGCGAAGAAGGCGGACATCAAGTCCAAGATCGGCGCCGACTACAACGACGAGATCACCTGGTACGACTGCCCGGCAGCCGACACGGCGAACGGCATCTGCTTCCGCGTGTCGTCATCGTACTCGGACAGCGTCAAGAAGGCGGCGCTGCAGAACGCGGTGCTCACGATCCGCGAGCGCATCAACGAGAAGGGCGTCGCCGAGCCGAACGTCGTCGAGAAGGGCGAAGACATCATCGTCGAGCTGCCCGGTCTCGATGACGAGATGATCCAGGAGACCAAGGACATCATCGCGCGCACGGCGAAGCTCGAGATGAAGATCGTCGACGACTGCACCACGTACACGCCCTCGGGCTGCACGAAGGACAACTCGACGCACGATGGCTCGCCCTACATGAAGAAGCTGTTCTCCCACGTGGGCAGCGACCGCAAGGGCAACCCGACCGAGCCCGAGGCCGCACGCCTCGAGATTCGCGCCGAGATCGACCAGTGGCGCCCCGACGAGGGTGGCGACACGCACACCGATTACTACCTGATCGCACCGGACCGCATGGAAGACGTGCCGGTCGCGTGGGCGAAGAAGAACGTCCCGCAGTGCCTCCAGGACTCGGTCGAGAGCAACGGCATGGTCAAGTGCCCGGTCTCGGGCCGCAAGATCATCGAGCGGTACCTGTTCGGCGACCCCGAGCTCAACTACCCGGGCCTCATCGCGACGAACCCTGACTTCAAGCTCCCCGACGATCGCCAGCTCGGCTTCGAAGAGAACGAGCCGCAGCCGACCGCGGCAGATCAGCGCAAGTTCTGGCGCACCTACTATCTCGAGCGCGCCGTTCGCCTCACCGGCTCGGCGATCTCGAACGCGATGCAGAACTACGATCCGAACACGAACCGTCCGCTCGTGCTCCTCGACTTCAATCGCTACGGGGGCCGCATCTTCGGTGATGTCACCGCGCAGATCGTCGGCATGAAGTTCGCGACGATCCTCGACGACCGCGTCAAGAGCGCGCCGATCATCAACGGCGCCATCCGTGGCGGCCGCGCGTCGATCACGATGGGCGGAAGCGATCCGACCACGCAGGAGCGCGAGGCTCAGCAGCTCGTTGCCGTGCTCAAGACGGGCTCGCTGCCCGCACCGCTGCGCGAGGAGTCGGCCAGCAGGGTGGGCCCGTCGCTTGGCCTCGATGCAATCGAGAAGACGCGGCTGTCGTTCGCGCTCGGCATCGGACTGGTCGTGATCATCATGCTCGGCATCTACAGGTGGTCTGGGCTCATCGCGGTGTTTGCCGTCGTGGTTCACATCGCGTTCACCCTCGCCGTCATGGCGCTGTTCGGCGCCACGCTGACGCTGCCAGGTATCGCCGCCATCGTGCTGTCAGTCGGCATGGTGGTCGACGGCAACATCCTCATCTACGAGCGGATTCGCGACGAGCTCAACGCCGGCAAGTCCGTGCGCGGTGCCATCGATCTCGGATTCTCCCGCGCGTTCTCGGCGATCCTCGACGGCCAGCTCACCACGGCCGCAGCTGGCTGGGTGCTCCTCAGCTATGGCTCGGGTCCGATCAAGGGGTTCGCCGTGATGCTGCTCGTCGGCTGCCTGACGATGATTGTCGTAAACATGTGGGTCACGCGCATTCTCTTCGACTGGGTCGTCGCCTCGAAGAAGGGCGCGACGCTCCAGACCCTTTCGATCTGAGGTACCGGCGATGAGCGAACAACACAAATTCCGCTACCTCCTGCAGCCGGGCTCGAACTTCGCGTTCGTCAGCAAGTTCCGCGCGTGGATGATCGGTTCGATCCTGCTCATGGCCGCGTCCATCGGCGCCTTGTTCGTCAACAAGGCGGTGCGTGGCGACTACATGAACTGGACGATCGACTTCAAGGGCGGCACGGAGATCATCTACTCGTTCAAGGACAAGGCGACTGGCGAGTACGTTGCCGTCGAGCCCGCGAAGGTCCGCGCTGCATTCGCAGGTGCAAACGAGCACGGCGTCGAGCTGAACGACATCTCCTATACCGAGTCGACGCCCAAGGGCGACGTCACGGTCAAGGGCCTGATGGTGCGCAGCCCGCGGTTCTCGTCGACCACGCAAGCGCAGCAGGACAAGGCGCGCGAAGACTTCCTCGCCAAGTTCAACGATCGCGAGGTTGGCAAGGCGACCTGGTCCGGCGAGCGGATGTACGTCCGGTCGCAGAAGGCGATCACCAATGCCGAGGCCCAGGCGGTGTTCGCCGCCAATGCCCTCGAGCTGAAGGCCTGGTCCGAGAAGGAGCGGGATCAGTACGCGCATCCCGATGAGGGCACCGGCGAGTACAACACCGTGTTCTCCGTGTACGGCCTCGATCGGCAGTACGGAACGCTGCTCGAGAAGTCACTGGGCAACGTGCAGGCGCAGGCAGTCCAGAGCTACGGCGTCGGCGCGAAGGCCGGCGCGAAGCTTCGCGACGACGCGGTCAAGGCCCTCATCTACGCCATCTTCCTCATCATGCTCTACCTCGCGTTCCGCTTCGACGTGCGGTACGCGCCCGGGGCTGCGTTCGCCACGATTCACGATGCCGTGATGGTCATCGGTGTGTTCGCGGTGACCTGGACCGAGGTCTCGCTGGTCTCGGTCGCCGGTCTGCTCACCGTCATCGGGTTCTCCGTCAACGACACCGTCGTCGTGTTCGATCGCATTCGCGAGAATCAGTCAAAGCTCAAGGACAAGAAGATCGAGCGCATCATCGACATCTCGATCAACGAGATGCTGGTGCGGTCGGTCCTGACGTCGCTCACCGTCTTCTCGATCACGTTGCTGATGAACCTGTTCGGAACCGGCGTGGTTCGTAACTTCGCGTTCGCGATGAACGTTGGCGTGATCGTCGGCGTGTACTCGTCGATCTTCCTCGCCGCACCGCTGTTCCTGTGGATCTCGAAGAAGTGGTACTCGGGCCCCGCCAAGGTGCGCGCGATTCCGGCATCCGTGGCGATCTCCGAGAAGTCGACGTCGGACGAAGTCTAAGAGCCGCGCGTGCTCAGCCAGATAGCTCACGCGGTCCAGCAGCTGGTCGTCGACCTGGGGTACCCGGGTCTGTTCCTGTTGATCGTGCTCGAGAGCACGATGGTCCCGATCCCATCGCTGCTCGTGATGCCGTTCGCCGGCTTCCTCGCGTCGCGCGGTGACTTCTCGCTGCCTGCGATTCTCGTCCTCAACAGCGTCGCCGCGCTCACGGGCTCGATGCTGTCGTACTGGCTTGGTGCGGCGGGCGGTAAGCCGCTGCTGCTGCGCTACGGCAAGTACGTGTTCGTGCGGCCCAAGGACATCGACACGACCGAGGAGTACTTCCGCAAGCACGGCGGCAAGACGATCTTCATCGGCCGGTTCCTGCCGGTCGTGCGGCACCTGATCTCGATCCCTGCGGGCATCGCTCGCATGCCGATTCCGACCTTCGCTGCCCTCACCGTCGCTGGTGCCTCGATCTGGGGCGGTGGCCTCATGCTCGCCGGCTACTGGCTGCGCGAGAACTGGGAGCCGGTCGCCCAGAAGGCCAAGAAGTTCGATCTCGTGTTCGCCGGCATTGTGGTGATCACGATCGCCGCGATCGCGATTCGCTTCTATCTCCGTCGGAAGCGCGCGAAGGCCACGCCTGAGAACGATCCCGGGATCACCTGATTCACAGGGGATCTCACGAGGTTCGCTGTCATACCCGCCCACTAGGGTGCGCGGGTGCAAGTGCGTCTTCGCTCCCTCGACGAGCGCGTAGTCTCGAAGCTCGCCGGTGCTCTGCGTGTACGCCCCGCGACGGCGCGCTGCCTCGTCGCTCGCGGTGTCCTCGAGCCGAGTGAAGCGCAGGGCTTCATCGATCCGCGTCTCGCCGCCCTTCGCCCGCCCTCCGGTCTCGCCGGTCTGCCCACCGCCGTCGGCCGCATCGCCGATGCCGTCGATCGCGGCCAGCGCATCGGCGTGTTCGGCGACTACGACGTCGATGGCATCACCACCGCCGCGCTCCTGACGTCGTTCCTTCGCGGTGCCGGTGCTCACGTCGAGTGCGCGGTCGCGAGCCGCGAGGCGGGCTATGGCTTCACCAAGGGCGCCGCAGCCGACTTCGTCGCGCGTGGCTGCAACCTGGTCATCACGGGCGACTGCGGCACCAGCGACCTCGACTCGATCCGCCTGTGCAACGCGGCCGGCCTCGAGGTCATCGTGGTCGATCACCACACCGTCCCCTCGGCCATCTCCGAGCACCCGGCGTTCTCGCTCGTGAATCCGTTCCGCAGCGACTCGACGTTTCCGTTCCGCGGCATGGCCTCGGTCGGCCTGGCCTTCTACGTCGCGGCCTCGGTTCGCACCGAGCTGCGCGACCGCGGCTACTTCCGCTCGCGCAACGAGCCCGATGTCCGTGACCTGCTCGACCTGGTCGCGCTCGGTACGATCGCCGACCTCGTCCCACTCGCGGCCGAAAACCGGATCCTCACCTCGCTCGGCCTGCGCCGCCTGCAAGCCCGTGCTCGCCCGGGCATCGCTGCGCTCCTCGCGTCCGCCAACGTCGACGTCGATCGCGAGATCGATGCGCGCTGCGTCGCCTGGAAGATCGCGCCGCGCATCAACGCGCCGGGTCGCCTCGGCGCCGCCATGCCCTCGCTCGATCTCCTGCTGGCCCAGTCCGACGTCGCCGATGCGTGCGCCAGCCATCTCGAGGCGGCGAACACCGAGCGTCGCGCGATCCAGGACGTCGTGATGGCCGAGGCGCTCGCGCAGATCGGTGACTCCGACCCGGGCCCCGCGATCGTGATCGCCGGCGTTGGCTGGTCGCCGGGCGTGGTCGGCATCGTCGCCGCGAAGCTCGTCGACAAGTTCCAGCGTCCGGCCTTCGTGGTCGCCATCGATCCGGTCACCGGTATCGGTCGTGGCTCGGCTCGCACCTGTGCCGGTGTGAACCTCTACGAGGCGCTCGCCACTGCCGCACCGCACCTCGATCGCTTCGGTGGTCACGCCGCCGCGGCCGGCTTCACGATGCAGCAGAAGAACGTGCCCGCGCTCGTCGAGGCCCTCTCGGGCGCGGTCGCGCGCCTGGCCGAAGGCTCCGGCCCCGTCTCGTCCGCGCGTGATGTCGATGCGGAGGTCCGCCTCGCCGAGGTCGACGAGCGTCTCGCCCAGGAGCTGGCGGGCCTCGGCCCGTTCGGACAGCAGAACCCTGCGCCGATGCTGATCACGCGCAACTCGCGTGTCACCCAGGTGCGCCGGGTCGGTAACGGCACGCATCTCAAGCTGATGATCGAGGATGACGAGCAGGTCACGCGCAGCGCGATCGGCTTCAACCTCGGCGACCGCGAGGTCGAGGTCGGTGCGCGTGTCGACCTCGCGTTCGTGCCGACCATCTCGACGTGGCAGGGCCGCCGGAGTGCCGAGCTCGAGCTCGCGGACCTCGCGATCACTCCGCTGTCCTGATCCATCGCGGAGCGTTGCGGCCGACGCCGTGGCGCGTGAACCTTGCGGTCGCGGCGCTTAGCTGGCCAGACGTCCATGCTCGCGTAAATGCGCCCAGCCATCGATGCACGTCTTCAACACGATGAAGACGACGAGCGCTCCGACGGGGCCGCCCTGTGACGCGATGATCCAACCCGCGGCGATCAGCGTCACGTGCAAGATGGCCATCCGCTTGTAGGGTGCGCCCATCTGTTCTTCCAGCGTCGTGCGCTCGTACTCGCGACCACGCAGGAAGTTCACGTAGTACGAAATGCCGTGGCTGAGGAACGTGGCGGCGAGCGAGCTAGCCACGGGACGCAACGCATCGATGAACTGGCCCAGTCCTGGGAACAGGCCCCACTCGTCCGGGCCGAACAGACGTTTCACGAAGACGAAGTGCACGAACATGAAGACTCCGTAGTGAACGCAGAAGAATGCCGCTAGCGGCGCCGCCCTCACACCGCCGACGCGGAGCATCTTGAGCAGGTTGTAGAACCCGATGATCGAGTTCTCGGCCCAGTACAGAACCATCACGCCGTAGAGGTCCCAGTCGAACGCGAGTACGCCAATCAGCGGAACTGTATTGGCGATGATCAGCGCGGCGAGCGACGTGCGCTGCCATCGTGTTACAGGCAACAGACCGAGCATGAGCGTCCTCCCGCTGACAGCACAGCGCCAGTGTCGTTTGACCGGAGCGGTGGGGCAAGCCACTGGCGACGGCCAGTCGGCTGCTGGCCGCGTCGTCTGGGCCTAGCAGCCATTGACGCTGCCTGCAGCGACACTGATCATCCGCGACGTCATGAGCCACACTGCCGCCTCCCGCCGACTGCTCTCGTGACGCAGCTCGCGCTGGAGCAGGATCGCGAGCTCCTCGCGGCATTTCGCGAGGGGCGTGCGGATGTACTCACGCGCATCTATCACGCGTTGGTCGATGATGTCTTTCGCGTCGCAGCGCTTGGCTTTGTCACCCGAAACGGGTCGATCCGGCCCGAGCGCGATCCGGACGAGCAGCGCGCGATCGTGCAGGAGGTGTTCGTGCGTGCGTTCGCCGAGCGCGCGCGGATGGCGTACGACGGGTTGCGGCCATATCGGCCGTACCTGCTCACGATCGCGAAGAACGTGATCATCGATCGCGCTCGCACGCGCTCGACCGAAGCGGCGGCCCACTCGGAGATCGATGTCGACACGATCATCGCCACCGATGCGCCCATTCCGGGCGAAGTCCAGGAGACGATGGAGCAGCAGCAGCTGCGTGCGGCGGCCGCGGCGTACGTCGCAACGCTGGACGAGGAGTCACGCGCGTTCGTGCGCCTGCGGTTCGACCAGGAACTGTCACAAGCCGACGCTGCCACTCAGTTAGGCGTCACTCGCCGTCGCGTGCGAACGCTGGAACACCGCGTGATGACAGGTCTTCGCAAATTTTTGAAAAAACACCGGCCAGGATCCGTCTCTTCCTAGTAGGGAGGGTCGTGAAGCTAGAGGATGCCGCACGTGCGCTCGGACCACCCGGGCGTCTGTCGAGGTTCGAGAAGGACGCGCTGCTCTCGCGCATCGAGGCCTCGCGCGGGGGCTGGCTGAGCCGGCACCGCGCGCACCTCGCCGCGGGGTGTCTCGCTTCCGTGGCGCTCGCCGTCGCGCTGGTGATGATCGTGCCGAGCCGCCCTGCTGGCAACGAGCTCACCGCACGTGGCAGCGCGGGGTTCACGCTCGTGATCCGCTGTGGCGACCGCGAGCCCGGCGAGTGCGCGGCGGGCGACCGGCTCGCATTCGACTTCGGCGGCGCGCCACCGGCAGGATACGGTGCGCTGTTTGCTCGCTCGGAGACTGGCAAGGTCATCTGGTACCTGCCCGCCGACGAAGCGACGCCCAGTGTCGACCTCACCGTGCATGCAACGCGGGGCATGCTCGACCGCGTCGCCGTGATCGACGCCACCTATGCGCCCGGGACGTATGAGGTCTTCGCGGTCGTGTCGCAACGGCCGCTGTCGCGCGCCGACATTCGCGGCTTCGCGCAAGGCGAGCAGCTGATCGCCCCTGCTGGCGTACAGATCGAGAGCCGTACCTTCGTGGTTCGCGAGGAGCCAATTCAATGAGAAGACTGACCTTCGCCTTCGTGATCGCGCTCGTCGCGCTGCCGCTTACCGCCCTGGCGCGACCGGTGAGTTACACGGTCGTGATCGGCAACAACGCTCCACCGGCCGATGCGCCGGGTGTAGCGCTGCCCGCGCTGCGCTACGCCGACGACGACGCAGTTCGCTACTACAAGCTGTTGTCGCAGTTCTCCCGCGCCACGCTGCTGTCGACGCTCGACGACCAGACGCAGAAGCGCCATGCCAAAATCGCCGCCGTGGCGCGCGTGCCGTCGCTCGATTCGCTGCGCCAGGTGTTCGCGACGCTCGGCAACGACATGCGGCTCGATCGCGAGGCCGGCAACGAGCCGGTGCTCTACTTCGTGTTCTCCGGGCATGGTGCGATCGCCGAGGGTGGCGATGCGTTCCTCGCGCTCACAGACGGCCGGCTGACCCAGCGCATTTTGTTCGACGAGCTGATCGCCTCGCTGCCAACGCCTCGCACCCACGTGATCATCGATGCGTGTCACGCGGCCGGCGTCGTTGGCACGCGCGGCGGCACGTTCTTCGCTGCGGAGGCGACCGGCGAAACGGCACCCGTGACCGAGGCCGAGACCATCGCGATCACGAAGGGCACCATCCTGCAACGCTATCCGAACGTCGGCGTGATGGTCGCGACCACGCTCGGCAACGAGACCCACGAGTGGTCGACGATCGAAGCGGGCGTGTTCTCCTATGAGGTGCTCTCGGGCCTCGCGGGGCCCGCCGACGTCAATGGCGACCGCACCATCGAGTACAGCGAGCTTCACGCGTTCGTCGCGAATGCGAACCGATCGATCAATAACCCGCGCGCGGTGCCGATGGTCGTATCGGAGCCGCCGCGCGCGGATCGTCGTTCACCGATCGTCAAGCTCGAGGATCTGCGCAGGTCGTATCTGCTGCACGGCCACGTCGGGGCATGGGGACGGTTCTCCATCGAGTCCGAGGACGGCCAGCGCCTGCTCGACGCGCACATGTCGAAGGAGCGGCCGGTCACGGTCGCGTTGCCGATGGGTACGTCCGTGTTCGTCCGCACCGCGAACGGTGAAGCGAAGGTCAGCAGCCGAGGCAAGTCGGTGGCGACCAACGATCTACGCATGACCGCGCCGACCGTCGCTGCGCGATCGGGCGTCGATGCGGACTACCGCCAGAACCTGTTCGCGTCGCCGTACGGGCCCACCTATTACACCGGCTTCGTCGACAGTCAGCAGGGTGCCGTCGCAGTCGACTTCGATATCAATCTACGTGTGCGGGGCGAGCTCGTCGCAGACGTGCCGGCCCAGGAGACCGAGCATGACGTCGGACGCTGGTCGCGTCGCGGCGGCTATCTGCTCGGGGGCGTCGCGGTCTTCGGTGGCGCGCTCATGGCCGCCTCCGGCATGACTGCGCGCGATGCCCGAAGTGATTTCGAGGCCGCAACGACAAGGGACGACGCCGAGTATCATGCGGACGAGTATGGCGAGATGACGAGAATCTTCTGGACGACGGCCGTGGTGACGGGCCTCGTCGCCTACGGCAGCTACCGGCTGTTCAAGCGTGGGCGGCGGCTGAACGTGCGGGTCGGTCCACCGCCAGGTCCCTCGGGGCCGCCGGGACTCTCGATCGGAGGGAGCTTCTGATGCGCGCGCTTATTTTCGCCGTCCTCGCGGCCGGATGCTCGCTCGATGTGTCCTCCAAGCCCGAGTGTCTGGTCGACAACGATTGCTACTACACGCTGAAGGGACACTGCGCCGCGCAGATCTGCGTCGGCAATGCGGAGCCGGTCGGACGGCCGGACGTGGTCTACATCCTGAATGAATCCCTTCCCACGAAGGTGGTAGCTGACGTCACGCTCAACGACTTCGACGCGGACGGCGATCCGCTGACGATCAAGGAAGTGGGGCGCCACGATCAGACGACCGGCTACATCGCTCGCAAGACTACGACGACGGTCGAGATCGAGGTGACGGACATCCCCTCGACCTACGCGTACACCATCGCAGATCCATTCGTGACTGCTCCCACGTGGCACACGATCACGGTCGCGCAACTGGATCCGAGCGTCACGATCCAGGTCGAGGAGGGCACGAGCGCATCGCTCGTCAACGTGTTCGGATCGGTGATCGAGGCCGCGGCGGTCGAGCTGGTCGCATCGCCGACGGTCGGGACATTGGTGGGCACGCTACCCGACGTCACGTACACGCCACCGCCTGGATATTGCGGGCCCGCCTCGGCGACCTATCGCATCCACGCGGCGAGCGGAACCGTCGACGTCGTCGTCACATTCGCCGTCGGCATCCTGCTGGCAGACGATCAGCGAGCGATCGAGTTTGGCTCGCCAACAACCATCGACGTGCTCGCGAACGACCGAGCCGGCCTCGAGGTCGTCGCGACCAACCAGCCGTTCGCGACCGTTGGGACGGCAAACGACGCCGTGGTCGTCGAACCGCCGGTCGGGCTCGCACAGGACTACGACATCGTCTACACGGCGCGTGATACGCGCGGCTGCGAGGGCGTTGCCACGCTGCGCCTGGACGTCGGCTTCCCGACACGTGTCGTGGTCGGTGAGGGAATCGCGGGTGACGCGTTCGATGCGACGCTCTCCCACGACGGGCGCTTCCTGGCGTTCACGTCTGCAGCAGCAACCTTGGTCAGCGGGGACACCAACGGCACGGCGGACGTGTTCGTGCGCGATCTGTCCTCGAACGTCG
The DNA here is from genome assembly GCA_038322185.1 of Haliangiales bacterium. Classification (GTDB taxonomy): domain Bacteria; phylum Myxococcota_A; class Polyangia; order Haliangiales; family Haliangiaceae; genus JABFXX01. Next base: position 5,835 of record JBBQFU010000141.1, on the reverse strand, counting down.
TCGAGCGCGTGTCGGTGGCGAGTAGCGGCGCGCAGGCGAACGAGGGCAGCAGCAGCCCGACGATCTCGGCCGACGGCCGCTGGGTCGCGTTCGTGTCGCGGGCCACCAACCTCGACAGCGCCGACACGACCTCGGTCGAGGACATCTACCTGCACGACCGCACGACCGGTGCGACGACACTGGTCTCGATCAGTGTCGACGGCACCGGATCCGATCAGTCGTCGCTGACCCCACATATCTCGGAGGATGGCTCGCGCATCGCGTTCGCTTCGTCGGCGAGCCGATTGGTCGAGAACGACACCAACGACGTGCTCGACATCTTCGTGCGCGATCTGGGCACCACGACGACCACGCGCATCTCGACCATGAGTACCGGTGCGCAGGTGCCATTTGCTTCGCGGGTCCGGCCGCGAATCAGCGGCAATGGCCGCTACGTCGCTCTCACGTCGTCGTCGTCGCTCGATGGCTCCGGCCAGGGTGGCGCATTCCTCGTCGACACGACCGGCAGCGCGGTCAGCCGCATCCACGCCTCGAGCGGGGAGGTCGACATCGATGACGCCGGGCGCTTCGTGGTGCACGCAAGCTACTCGGTCACGGTGCTCGATCGCGTGGTCGAGAACACGACAGACCTGGGCACGGGAACGTACCCGGCACTCTCCGCCGATGGCGAGTACGTCGTCTTCGCGAATGCCAAGCGTGTGCTCGCGCGCGGTACCGGCGGCGGTGTCGCGGTCGACGTGATTGTGGATCGTGCGGGCGATGTGGTGCCGGTGACGCCATTGCGGCGCCCCGAGATCTCGGGCGACGGTCGGTGGGTCGTGTTCGCGACCTCGGAGTGGCCGGGTCACCAGGGCCGGTTCGTGATCGTGCGCGTGTGGAACCGCGCGCACGACGGCAGCTAGGCTCGACCTGACGCGGCATTCGCGGACGCCTCGGCGTGCTAAGACATCCGTGTGAGCGCAGACCCGCCGAACGCTGAGACCGCCGTTCCGGAGCGCGACGACGAGCCGGTGCCCAAGCTGCCGCGCGGCCGCGGGTTCAGGTTCTCGGGCCCCGAGATGTTCCGGATCGGGATGACGATCGTGACGCTCATCGGGGTGATCGTTCTCGCGCGACCGTGCGCCAACTCGGTGTCCGGCTTCGTGACGGGGATGGACGGCAGCGGCAGCGCGGCGAACATGCCCAAGCCGGGCACGGTCGATCAGCCGCAACAGTACGAGTCGCTCAAGCCCGGCATGTCCGACGCCGAGATCAAGGCTGCGATCGAGCGCGCGAAGGCGCGGAACGCCGAGCCCGGCAAGACCAGCAGCGACAGCGCGACGCCGTAGGGCGCGTGCCAGCCATGCGAGTGGCGCGATCGAGGACTACCGGATCTGTCCCATGGACTGCGCGGCCCCGTAGTACGCTGGGGTCGTGACTGACGAACGGCGTGCTTCTCCAAGGCTCTCGGCTTCGCTCGCAGGTGAGATCGAGACGCCCGAGGGCAAGAGCTCGATCGCGATCTCGCGCGACGTGTCGCCCGGCGGCCTGCTCGTGTTTGCCCGGTCGCGCCTCGCGGCCGGGACCCGCATCAAGCTCACGGTCATCTACAAGACCGAGCAGATGAAGCTCGAGGGCAGCGTGTTGCGCTGCGATGATCTCGAGCCCGGCACGAGCACGCTGTGGCGCACGACGGTTGCGATCGCGGTCGATGCCGATGATCCGGTGTTGCCGAAGCTGTACGCCGCGATCGCTGGTAGCGAAGAAGAAGGCTGATGCGCGTCGCGGTCGTTGCGCTACTGGTCAGCTTGACCGCGTGCATCGATCATCAGCTCGTGCCGTGCGGGGACCTCGCGTGTCCCATCGGCCTCGTGTGCACTCCCGGCGGCTGTGCAACCGCGGACGCTGCTGCGGCCTGCAATCGAGTGGCGGACGGGACCGCATGCACGACGACGTCTGTCGCGAACGGCACGTGCACCGGGGGCGCGTGCTTTGCGGTGGCGTGTGGTAACGGCGTGCTCGACGCGGGCGAGGCCTGCGACGACGGCAACGTCGCGTTCAACGATGGATGCTCGCCCGACTGCCGCTCGACCGAGGTGTGCGGCAACGCGAATACGGATCCGTTGCGCGGTGAGGAGTGCGACGCGGGCATCGAGGGCTTGTCATCCGATGGCTGCACGTCGGTCTGCACGTTCGAGATCGAGATCTGGCGGGAGGTCACGCCCGAGGGCATCACGGGCCGCCATTCTTACGGGCTCGCCTACGATGCGGATCGTGCGCGGACAGTGCTGTTCGGCGGCTTCGACGGCGGGCAAGACGACGAGACGTGGGAGTACGACGGAGAGTCATGGCGGCGTCGTTTGACGGCCACCACGCCGATCAAGAGGACGGTCCCCGCGATGGCCTACGATCGTGCGCGCAGACGAACGATCATGTTCGGCGGCGAGAGCGTGTTCGCCTACAAGGTCGATGACACGTGGGAGTGGGATGGTGCCGATTGGACGCCACGGACGCCCGCTGTGCGCCCGCCCGCGCGGGCCGGTGCCGCGATGGCATACGATCCGGACCGCAAGGTCGTCGTGCTGTTTGGTGGGCGCGCTAACAACAACGCGAACCTCAACGATACCTGGGAGTGGGACGGCACGACGTGGACGGAGATAGTCTCGATCGGGATGCCGCCGTCGGCGCGCGCCCTGTCCTCGATGACGTTCGATCCGGTGTCGGGCAACGTGGTGTTATTCGGCGGGTACTCGAGCAGTGGGGCGCACGCCGATCTCTGGGCCTGGGATGGCATGACGTGGACACTGGCGACGCCGACGGGCAGCACGCCGGGCCTACGCTTCGCCGCCGCGTTCGCGAGCGATGGCGGGCGGGTCGTGCTCTACGGCGGCCAGACAAGCATCTCGACGGGCTACCTCCAGGACACGTGGATCTGGAACGGCAGCGCGTGGAGTGGACCCCTGACCGGCCCGGCTGCGCGAAGCCACGCGCAACTCGTGTACGACATCGCACGCGCGCGCTTCGTACTGTTCGGCGGGGCAGGGGACGGCGTTCGTTACGACGAGACGTGGGAGCTGACCCAGACGACGTGGACCGAGAATGAGCTCGTGGCGCGTCCGGGCGCGCGTTGGGACCACGGCCTCGCCTACGATGCGTTGCGTGGTCGGGTCGTGATGTTTGGCGGCCGCACCAACACGTCACGCTTCGATGAGACCTGGGAGTGGGATGGTACGAGCTGGCTGCAGCGCCGTCCGCCAGCGTCACCGCCTGCGCGATCGCACGCTGCGCTGATCTACGACGGCCGCCGCGTGATGATGTTTGGTGGCGCGGGCACGCTGCGGCTAAACGACCAATGGACGTGGGATGGCACCGAGTGGCGAGACATCACGCCGCCGGTGCGGCCCAGCGTGCGCGACGCCCATGGTCTCGCGTACGACCGCGACCGCCGTCGCGTCGTGTTGTTCGGGGGGGCGAACGACCTCAACGCGCTGAACGATACCTGGGAGTACGATGGCGACACAGGAACCTGGACGCAGGTCGGCATCGGCGGACCCGCACCGTCGCCGCGTCGCAGCACGACGCTCGCGTACGATCCACACCGCAAGCGCACGGTGCTGGTCGGAGGAAGTGGCTCGAATGGTCAGCCGCTCTCCGACATCTGGGAGTGGGACGGAACGACCTGGACTGAGGCCGGGACCCTGGGGCCCAACGTACCGCGGACGCGCGTCGGCCTCACGTACGATCCGCAACGACGTTTGGTCACGGCGCTTGGTGGCCAGACGTTCCTGATGTTCCCACTGATCGACCCGTTCGAATGGAACGGCACGAGCGTCGACGAGCGGCTGCCACCACTCGCGCCGACCCAGCGCGCAGGCACCCCCCTCGCGTACGACCAGATTCATCACACAGTCGTCGTGCTCGGAGGCGCAGATTCAATCGGCGGGCTCGACGACACCTGGGTTCGCCGGTTCGAATCCGCGGGACATCCGCCCGAGCGCTGCGAGCGCGCAGCCGACGACACCGACGGCGATGGGTTCGCAGGCTGCGCAGATCCGGACTGCTACGGCCGCTGCACGCCACTGTGCCTACCGGGGACGACGTGTGACCCGACGGATCCACACTGCGGCGACGGCGTATGCGGCCCCGTCGAGGATCACCTGCTCTGTCCCGCTGACTGCGGCGCGCCTTAGCGCTTCCACATCACCGCGTGATCGAGACACGGCATCTGCGCGCGACGCTGCGCGACGGTGGCGCCGTCCAATGTCGCCATCACGACACCATCGCCCTCGTCGCGCTCGTCGACGACCGTGCCCCACGGATCGATCACGAGCGTATGGCCGTAGCTCTGGCGCTTGTCGTTGTGCCGGCCCCACTGGGCGGGCGCGACGACCCACGCCTGCTCCTCGACGGCGCGCGCGCGAAGTAACAAGTGCCAGTGCGCGGCGCCGGTGTGCGCGGTGAACGCCGCCGGCACGAACAGGATCTGCGCGCCCTTGTCCTTGACCAGCGAGCGGTAGAGCTCGGGGAACCGGACGTCGTAACAGATCGAGAGGCCGACCGGCGCGCCACCGATTTGCACGACGACGGCTTCGTCACCGGCGGCGGTCGCATCGGACTCGCGCAGGACCGCGCCGCCCGGGATATCGACATCGAACAGGTGAATCTTGCGATAGGTGGCGATCAGGTGGCCGCCCGGATTGAAGACGACCGCGGTGTTGTAGGTCCGCTTCGCATCGCCCGCGACGATCTCTGGGGTGCCGCCGCCCATCAGATAGACGCTGTGCTTGATCGCGAGCTCGCGCAGCGTCGACATCACGGGGCCGGTGCCCCGCAGGCTCTCGGCGATTGCGAGCTTGTCGCCCTCGCCACGGCCAAGAAACGAGAAGCACTCGGGAAGTGCCACCAGCTGGGCACCCTCGGCCGCTGCGCGGGCGGTCAGGGCGGTCACCGTGGCGAGGTTGGCGGCGAGGTCACCCGTGGACCGCATCTGCACCGCACCGACGCGTAGCTGCCAGGTCATGGCCTTCAATGTACCGTGGGCGGAAAGCACTTGCTCTCAGATCGGCACGGTGGTACCCAACGCCCAGCTGATATCGCTCCGCGGTTGAGGTGGCCATCCGGCCACCTTTTTTTTCGTCCGAAATCCTCCCCCGACCCGTGTCGCGCAACCCCCAACAGACCAAGTTGATCCAGATCATCGAACCCGTCCTCGCCCAATCCGGGTTCGAGCTCGTCGACGTTCGTCTGATCCTGGAACAGGGCGGGTGGGTGCTCCGCGTGCAGGTGGATCGTCCCCTCGAGGGCGTGACGGATCTGACGGAAGTCCCGAGCGAGCGCGTCGACCTCACGGATTGCACGAACATCACGCGCGAGCTGGCGGCCGCCCTCGACGTCGAGGACCCGATTCCGCAGGCGTACGCCCTCGAAGTCAGCTCCCCTGGCATCGACCGCCCGCTGCGGACAGCCTCGCACTTCGCCCACTTCAAGGGCAGCGAAGCCAAGATCCAGCTCGGCGTTCCGATGCAGACGCCGACCGGCGAGCGCAAGAACTTCAAGGGTGTCCTCGGGGGCGTCAGCGCCGACGGCAAGATCTTGATCACCTGCGATGGCCAGCCGTTCGAGCTGGCCCTCGACGATATCGACAGCGCCAAGCTGGTCCCCGACTGGGATGCCGTCATGCGCGGCAAGTCCGGCGTCGGTAGCAGCGGCGAGAATCAGTCCAAACCGGTCAAGCCGGGGCATCGCCCCAGCCAGAAGCCACACAAGCAGCAAAAGCACTAGAGGGACACATGGAAGCCAAACTCGACATGGTTCTCGAGCAGGTCGGCCGCGACAAGAACATCGACAAGACGGTCC
>JBBQFU010000140.1:0-23180 GCA_038322185.1 Haliangiales bacterium | reverse complement strand
CGTCGTCGGCATACCGGATCAGACTCGCTGACCCGTCGAGTCGAGGTCGAACCTCGCGCTCGAACCAGACGTCGAGAACCTCGTGCAGGTAGATGTTTGCGAGCAGCGGAGAGATCACGCCGCCTTGCGGGGTGCCGCCATCCGGGTACCAGAGGGTCCCGTCTTGCTGCACACCCGCCTTCAACCACTTGTCGATGGAACGTCGAATCACACCGTCACGTACCCGCTGGTCGAGGATGGCTCGCAGATGTCCGTGCTCGACGCTGCCGAAAAAGTTATGGATGTCGAGATCGATCACCCAGCCACCTTTCACACCCATCAGACCCTTCCAGAGCGACTCGATCGCATCGCCCTGCCCCGTCGCGTCACGCTCCATGCGTGGTTCGAACGCGCGAGCCTTTCGAGTGACATTTACAGCTTTGTTGAGTACAGACCGATCAACGTCACTGAGCTGGGTCGCCACGAGTTCCGCACGCGCGCCGGCAGCCGCGCACGATTGCCACTTCGCAACGGCTTCTCACTCGAAGCCGAGGCTCTCCTCGAGTACGTCATGAACTTCGGATTTCAGCGCGGCACCACACGGACCAACGGCCGTCTCGCGCTCGACCTCGTCTGGCGCAACCCGAACTGAACACTACGGCGCGTAGCGCGCGGAACGGTCGGAATGGCATTGCGCAACGATCGTGCCGCGGACCTCGCCTTCGTCGAGCGAGCGAAGGGCGCCGGGATGAGCGTGGGCGATGGTTGTCGACGGCTCGGTCTGTCGTCGAAGCAGTTGAGCAGGTGGCGCGAGCAGCTGAGCCGAAGGCACTGGTTCCGGTGAAGATCGGTGACGCGGTTCCGTGGTCGACGCTGTCGGTGGTGGCGCCGCACGGCTACCGCATCGAGGTTGGGGCAGGCGATTGAATCATGCGAGAGCTCGCGTGATCTTTTCGCCAAGCCAATCCGTTCGCGCCGATCCGATCATGGATCTCTTCGTCCGCATCGGCACCGGCAAGAAGGGCCCCGAAGCTCGCGCAGAGCTGCGCACGCTTCCGGCCGCCGACGTCGCACCACGTGCGATCGCTGCGTTCGCGGATCCTCGACCCGAAGGTTCGCGGCAACGCCTACGAGATCGCGGCGCGCGCCGATCTCCGCCCGCTCATCCCGCTCGACAAGATCCTCGCCGGCCTCGCCGATCCGGATCCGGGCGTGCGGTTGTCCACCGTGATCGCCCTGAACCGCGGCGAGGGCCTCAAGAACACGCCGGCGTTTCAACCGCACGCGCGCGTGGTGATACCTGCACTCGCGGCGCTCGCCGACGATGCGGACAAACGCGTGAAGAGCCAGGCGAAGATCGTCCACGATCGATACGTCGCCGGTTAGGCGGTCACGGCGCGAAGCGCGCGAAGAACGGATCGGCGTTGCCCTGCGCGGTGAGGGTCGTGGCGTTCGACTCCCCCATGCCGAACGTGGTGGTGGCCTCGAGGTCACCCGACACGAGCGCCGAGCCATCCGCGAACAGCGCGATCTGGGTTGCGTTGGTCCGGCCCGAGTCACCGGCTCGCTTGGCCCAGCGCAGGTCGCCATCGGCGGTGTACGAGGCGAGCCAGGCATCGGCTTCGGCCTGTCGGGTCAGCGTCAGCTGGTGCGGCGCCTGCCCGAGCGTCATCGAGTTGCCGTTGTAGATACCGAAGTACCCTCCGATGACGATCGTCTGGTCGGCCGCCACCGCGACGTCGTACGCGAACTCGTGGCCAGGGCTCGTCGCCGTACGCACCCACAGCAGATCGCCGGTGCTGCTGAAGCGTGCGACGAACATGTTCAGCGCCTGGTACGGCACGGACGTCTGACTGGCGAGCCCGGGCGCGAACAACGCCGAGCCGATTGGTTGGCTGCTCTCCGCATGAGTGCCGAAGTAGCCCGTCATCACGAACGACCCGTCGTCGAGCGCGGCAATGCCAGCCGGCGTCGCGATGAAGGCGCTGCCGATCGCGCGGCGAGCCCACACGAGGCTGCCGTCGGCCGCGTACTTCGCAATGAATGCGTCGTTGGTACCGGGGGGATTGGTCGCGGTGAGCGTGAGCCCGCCGGGACCCACGAACGTGACGCTCTCGTGGAGCTCGCCGGCGATGAGGCTCGAGCCGTCGGTGAGCATCGTGACCGCGCTGAGCATTGCGTAGCCGGTCGACGTGATCGTGCGAGTCCACTCGTTGGAACCGGCGGCCGTGTAGCGCGCGATGGACGGTCCGTTGATCGCGGTGGTCGTGCCGTTTGCGAGGCCCGCGAGCTCGCCGCCAATCGCGTCGTAGGCCCACACGACCGACCCCACCGCATCGAACCGCGCGAGGAAGTTTCCGTTGTTCGCCGTCGTCAGCGTGATGTCCTGGATGTCACCGTCGAAGGTGGTCGTGCCTTCATAACTTCCCGCGATGATCGAGGACCCATCGGAGAGGACATGGAGCCCTCGCGCGATGTCGTCCTCGAAGGTCGGACCGCCGGCGACGCGACGAGCCCAGGCAAGCGCGCCGGTTGACTGATAGCGCGCGAGGAACACGTCGTACTCACCGTAGGGTGACGGTGGCAGCGTGGTCTCGTTTGCCTCGCCGGCACCGAACACCGCGGCGTTCGAGCTGTAGATACCGGTGGCCAGCCACGAGCCATCGGCAAGCACGCCGAGGCCGGCTGCGGTGTCGAAGCCGTTTCCGCCCGCACGCTTGGACCAGGCGAGCTGGCCGCCATCGACAAGCGGCGGAGCAGCCGAGGCATCGGCGACCGCGTCGGACGCCGCACCGTCGAGCGAGGACCTCGCGTCAGGCTGTACGTCACTCGGGTTGCGGCAGCCGATGCAGCACATCGCACAGAGGAGCAAGCGTCGATTCATAGGGCCACGCTAGCCGGTAGGGCGGTGGTGTATGCCCCGTTCACGTGAAGCTCACGGCGCTTCCGGCGAAACGGACCAGCCCCTTCGTGCGATCGCGGCCGTAGTCCGGTGTCCGGCGGGTATCGGACGCTCTCGTCCGGTAACCGGACGCGACACGTGCAGGAGCGCGAAATCACATGTGCGCTCGCTTGGAATAGCGCTTGCTGCAGTAGGTCGCGTGCGCAATCGATTCGACCAGCTCGGCAAGGAGCTCGGCGTCCAGGCGCTCGGTGCACTCGGGCCCACCGACGTCCAGTACGCGCTCAATGCCGAGACGCTGTTCGTCGATCTACGCCACGAGCCCGAGCCTGGTCACGACGAGGAGCGGCGACGCCTCGGGCTCCTGGGCGAGCTCACGCGGTCGGCGTGCCTGATCGAGCTCTACAGCCAGCCGCCCGGACTCGCGGACCTGCGAACCTGCGTTGCCAAGCACCTGCTCTACGCGCAAGAACGCGTTCGGGCGGCGCGAGCACGCGGCGCGCAGACGCCGCTCGAGGGGAACGAGCTGTGGACGTGGATCATCTCGGCCGGCGTACCGAGAGGATTGCTCGCGGGCGTCGCGTTTCGGCCCGCACCAGAAACCGATGCAGCGGGCGTCTACGTACTCGGCGGTGACCTCGAGCAACTGGGAGTCAAGCTCGGGCTGGTGGTCGCATGCGAGCTGCCCGCGGTCCGCGCGACGCTGCTGGTGCGCCTGATGGCGGGAGGTGCCCTCCTCCCGGCCGCCGTACACGAGCTTGCGAGCTTGTCGCGCGATGCGTACGAGCGGATCGTCGCCATGCCGGTGCTGCTACACTTTCAACACGTGCTCGAGCACGAGACAACGCGACCGCTCGGTCCCGAGGAGCAGGAGTTCACCATGATCATGCATAAGAACTGGGATGACGCGCGCGAAGAAGGACGCGAAGAAGGACGCGTCGCGGCCCTGCGCCGCCTGGTCGCGCTCAAGTTCGGCGAGATCTCGCCAGAGGTCGAGCAACGATTGACCGCCGCGCCGCCCGACGAGATCGACCGACTGCTCGAGCGCGTCCTGTTCGCGGATTCCATCGATGCGCTGTTCGGCTGAGGCCGCAAGCGCTCAAATGCTGGAGCACGAGACACCGCGGCCCTCGGTCCCGAGGAGCAGGAGTTCACCATGATCATGCACAAGAACTGGGATGACGCGCGCGAAGAAGGACGCGTGGAAGCTCGCGTCGAGACCCTGCGCCGCCTGGTCGCGCTCAAGTTCGGCGAGCTCTCGCCGGAGCTCGAGCAGCGACTGGCCGCGGCACCTCCCGACGAGATCGACCGACTGCTCGAGCGCATCCTGTTCGCGGATTCCATCGATGCGCTGTTCGCTTGACCGCACAGCCACTCGCGGCCCTCGCAGTTGGCATCCGCGGCATGGCACACGCGCTCGGATGCTGTCCGGTGTCCGACGGTTGCCAAGCACCTGGTCTACGCGCAAGAGCGCGTTCGGGCGGCGCGAGCACGCGGCGCGCAGACGCCGCTCGAGGGGAACGAGCTGTGGACCTGGCTTGGCCTCGACTGGGAAGCCGTACGTCGAGCTCGACCCGCGTTACCTGGGTCGTCCCACCCGGTGATCCCGGCGCACATCGCACGCTGACCATTTGTCTGCTGAGCGACAATTAGACCTCCCCACCGGGTGAATCTAATTGACGTCGCGCAATTTGTCCGCATACCGGACATGACGAATGCGGCGCGCCTCAAGCGTCAGACCTGCGTGCGATCGGTTCGGCATGCTCACCAAGCGCCAACGGCTCGACGAGGTCTATCGTCGACTTGCGGCCGCTGCACCGGCAAGAAACGCCGCCGGCGCGTTGGCGCTCCTCGCGCAGACCATCAACGCCGTCGAGGACGAGCTCAGCGGCCTGCCCTACGACCAACTCGCGTCGAGGACGATGGTCGCCGGGCCTCGCATGTATCCGCCGCTTCCGGACAGTCGAAGGCCGGGTATAGTTGGAGGTGTGGACGAGTACGCCGCCGCCAAGCACCGCATCTTGATCGGCGCGAACGGTGCAATGTCGGTCCGCCACGACCTCGGCGCTGTCGAGCTTTCGAAGCCTGGCGCGGATGGAAAGGGGATCGAGGAATGACTCCGCTACAAAAACTCGAGCAGACCCTCCACGAGCAGGTTCCTGGCGTCATCACCACGTATGAGCCTCCGTACTATCCGACCGGCAATCACGATCTGCGGGTTAGATCCGACGCACAGCGCATCCTCGTGCGCTGGCGCACCGACCTACACTTCTGGATCGACGATGGGAGGGATCCGGACGGGGTCCTTGACGCCGTTGACTGGGTCCAGCTCGACACGCTCGATGCCGCGCTACACCATGTACTGCACTTGATCCGCAACCCCGTCGCGAACGCCGACGCGCGCTGAGTCACGGACGGTCGTTGCATGCAGATCAAGCGACCAGCCACGTACCAGGACGTGCTCGACGCGCCCGAGCACATGGTTGCCGAGTTGATCGATGGCGAGCTGTTTTTGTCGCCTCGCCCCGCAGGGCCGCACACGCTCGTCGCCTCGTATCTCGGCGGCGAGTTGATCCCGCCGTTCGCGCGAGGCCGCGGCGGCCCGGGTGGCTGGTTCATCCTTGTTGAACCCGAGCTGCACCTTGGCGAGCGCGTCTGTGTGCCCGATCTCGCCGGGTGGCGACGCGAGCGGATGTCGACGGTTCCAGAGGATCACAAGTTCGTCGTCGCGCCGGACTGGGTATGCGAGGTGGCGTCGAAGTCCACCGAGAAGCTCGACCGCTACAAGAAGCTGCCCATCTACGCAGGCGCTGGCATCGGACACGCCTGGCTCATGCATCCGGGACATCGCACGCTCGAGGTGTTCCGCCTGGCCGACGGGAAGTGGACGTTGGTCGACGTGTTCGCCGACGACGAGACCGTACGCGCCGAACCATTCGAGGCGATCGAGCTCGACCTCGCGGGACTGTGGAAGGATCTCCCGGTTCGCGCATCGGAGGGCGCCGCCATGTGGGGCGAGGCGCCGTACTGAGATCAGGCGATCTCGACCGCGATGTCGCCGTCGCGCAGCACGACCTTCACTTCGCCCTTGGACTCGAGGCCGAAGCTACCGAACGCGACTTCCTCGATCTCGCGGGTCAGGGTTGACGCCAGGCCACGCGCACCGGTCTCGCGCTTGATCGCATCCTGCACGATGTGATCGAGCACGTTCTCCTCGATCACGAGCTCGAAGCCCTCGAGCTTGAACTCGCGCGTCATGCGAGCGATCACGTCGCTGCGCAGGATGTCCTTGAGCGTCGTCGAGTCGAGTGACTTGAACGGCACCACACGCGTGAACCGCGCGACCAGCTCGGGCAGGAAACCATAGGCCTGGAAGTTGGCGACGTTCTCGACCTGGTCCGCCGTGAAGTCGACCGCGATCGCCTCGGGGTCCGAGGTCGCGCCGGCTTGCTCGCGGCCGAAGCCGATCGCATCACGCATCGCGCGCCGGTGAGCGATCTGCTGGAAGCCGGAGAACGCGCCAGCGGCGATGAACGCGATATCGGCCGTCGACATCATCACGTGATCGGCATAGGACGAGTGCGTCAGGTCCAGCGGCACCACGACCTCGCTCGCCTCGAGCATCTTGAGCAGCTCGCGCTGCACGCCCATGCCCGTGACGTCCTTGGTCGTGCCGGCCCCCGCGAAGATCGCGTTGTTCTGGCCCGACGCGATCTTGTCGAACTCGTCCAGGCAGACGATCCCGATCGAGGCCAGCATCGGGTTCTCGTCGGCCGTGTGGAGGAGCCGGGTCAGGATGGTCGACGGGTCTTGACCGACGTAGCCGGTCTCCGAATAGGTCGTGATGTCGACGAGGGCGGTGGGGAGCTTGAGGATCTTTCCGAACAGGGACTCGACCAGGAAGGTCTTGCCCGAGCCCGTTGGGCCGATGAACAGGAAATTCGATTTCCGAGGCAGCTCGGCACGATCCACGCCATCGACGTAGATGCGTTTGATCCGCTTCACGTGCCGGTAGGCCATGAGGCAGAGAGCCCGCCGGGCATGGTCTTGGCCGCGGTACCCCAGCTCGTGCAGGGCCTGGAACATGGCCTGCGGCGAGGGACAGGCCAGCTCGCGCACAAACTTGATGAAGTGCTCGAGCCCCTGCTTACGGACCTTCCGGTTCGGCTCCATCCGACGAGGAATTGTAGCGTCGGCCAGGCCAATTGCTAGGCCCGGCTTTGCCGGGCCGCGCAGCGACGCCGAAGGGCGTTGCGTAGGTACAATTGACCACTTGCCATCTGCCGTGAGCTAATCGGCAGTGGTGACCTCAGAGAGCCTGGTGCGACCGTTCCTCGACGCGGCTCCGGCCGGAGTCCGCCCCACGCTCGAGGCCCTGCCCGACCTCGATCGACGCCTGTGGGGCCTGGTCGCCGAAGGCCGCGCCGCCTGGCCCGATCTGGCGATCGACGGCAAGGATCTCGTCGAGTTCGTCGCCCGCGGGCTCAGTGAAGGCCTCGCCGACGCGGCCCTCGATGGCCTGCGGCCGACGGACTTGTACCTGGCGTGCGCCTGCGCCAAGAACGCACCGGGGGCCGTGGCGGCCTTCGACCGCGACTTTATGCGCGAGGTCGACATCGCCCTCGCCCGCATGCGCATCGGGGCGGCCCGGCTCAACGACGTCAAGCAGCTCGTGCGGCAGCGCCTGTTCGTGGGCGGCGGCACGGCCGGGGTGCCGACCAGCGCCGGCAAGATCAGCGAGTACGGCGGCCGCGGCGACCTGCGCCGGTGGGTTCGCAGCGTCGCGGTTCGCACGTGCCTCAACGAGCTTCGCAAGGGCAAGCGCGAGGTCCTCGTCGACGACGACCATCTGATCGCGCAGCACGCGACCTCGGGGGATGACCCCGAAGTCGACTACATGAAGCGCACGTACTCCGAGCAGTTCAAGCAGGCGTTCAGCGAATCGCTGGTCAAGCTCGGCGCACGCGAGCAGACCCTGCTGCGCTATCACCACGTCGACGGCCTCAACATCGACGAGATCGGCGCGATCTATCGCGTCCACCGCGTCACCGCGTTCCGCTGGATCGAGAAGGCGAAGGACCAGCTCGTGAAGGGCACGATGGAGATCCTGCGCGACCGGCTCAAGCTGCCCGCCAACGAGCTCGAGAGCGTGCTCCGCATGATCCGCAGCCAGATTCATCTGTCCCTCGTGCGCCAGCTCGGTGGTCCGAAGGACAACGTCGCCGATGATGCGATCGAGCTCGACCCGTCGGAGATCGAGGAGGTCTAGGTGTCCGACCCGGGTGCTCGTCGCAGCGCCTCCATCGCCTCGATCGCGATCGCGGCCATCGTCGTCGCGGTCGTCGCGATGCTCATCATCCCCCTGCCCCGGATCCTGCTCGACGGCCTGCTGACGCTCAACATCGCGATCGCGGTCGCGCTGCTGATGGCCGCGCTGTTCTCGCCGAGCCCGCTGTCGTTCGGCTCGTTCCCGACGCTGCTCGTGGTCACCACGCTGTTTCGCGTCGGCCTCGAGGTCTCGACCACGCGGCTTATCCTGGCCGAGGCCGATGCCGGGTCGGTGGTCGCGGCATTCGGCGGCTCGGTGGTCTCCGGCAGCCTCGTCGTCGGCATCGTCGTGTTCGCCGTCATCACGATCGTGCAGCTGATCGTCGTGTCGCGCGGCGCCGAGCGCGTCGCCGAGGTGTCGGCACGCTTCGCCCTCGACGCGATGCCCGGCAAGCAGATGGCGATCGACGCCGAGGTTCGCAGCGGTTCGATCGACGCCGACACCGCCCGCAAGCGCCGCGGCGACCTCGAGCGCGAGTCCCAGCTCTACGGCTCGATGGATGGCGCGATGCGCTTCGTCAAAGGCGACGCCATCGCCGCGATCATCATCGTCGTCATCAACCTGATCGGCGGCCTCGTCATCGGCATCGGCCAGCGCGGCATGCCCGCACGCGAAGCGATCGAGACGTACTCGCTGCTCTCGATCGGCGCCGGCCTCGTCGCGCAGATTCCATCGCTGCTCGTTGCCGTCGCATCGGGCCTCCTTGTCACCCGCGTCGCGAGCACCGGCGACCGCGCACTCGGCGAGGATCTCGGCAGCCAGCTCGCCGGCTCGCCGCGTGCGCTGTTCGGCGTTGCGATCCTGCTCATCGGCCTTGGCCTCGTGCCCGGCCTGCCCCACATCCCGTTTCTCGTGCTCGGCTTCATCGCCGCGATCGCCGCCACGCTCCTGCTCACGTCGCGCAAGCCCGTCCTCCAGATCGACGAGGCCGGCGCCGATCAGGTCCGCGGCACTCGCATCGTGCTCCGCGCCTCGCCGGCCCATTACGACCGCCTCGCCGCCGAGCCCACCGCATTTCACGCCACGCTCGCCATTGCACGCGCAGACATCGCACGCGACAGCGGCGTTCCGATCCCACCGATCGCGATCGTCCGCGACACCACGCTCGCCGACGACGAGCTCGCCCTCGCGATCGACGACACACCCGTCGCGTGGCCCACGCTCGACGACCTGCCGACCGCACTCGCCGCATTGGTCCCCGAGCTGATCGGCGTCGACCGCGTGCAGGCGATGGTCGATCGCGCCGCGACGCAGGCACCGGTCCTCGTCAAGGAGACCGTCCCGCGCGTCATCTCGCTCCCCGTCCTCGCCGAGACGCTGCGCAGCCTCGCACGCGACCGCGTCCCGCTCGCCGATCTGCCTGCGATCCTCGAGGCGATCGCGCTCGCCCCGCAACCGCAGGGCGGGTTCACCGCACGCGATGTGCCCGCGCTCGTCGATCACCTGCGCGGCAGCCTGCGTCGTCAGATCAGCGCGCGGTGGGCTCCGCGAGGTCAGCTCGCCGTCTACACCGTCGACTCGATGATCGAGGACGCCGTGCGCAGCGCGATCGATCGCCGCGATGGCGCGCAGGTCCTCGCGCTCGAGCCCGACATCGCGCAGGACATCATCGCCGCCGTGCGCGACAAGCTCGGCGACAAGCCCGGCGTGATCCTCGCGAGCGGCGACGTCCGCCGCCACCTGCGCTCGCTCCTCGAGCCCGAGCTGCCCGAGGTCGCCGTGCTCGCCGCCCACGAGCTCGCGCCCGGCACGTCCATCACGACCGCCGGACGCATCGACGTCGCGTGAGACTCGCGCTCGCTCTCATCGCGCTCGCGGCGACGCCTGCCTTCGCCGATCGCCCGTGGCACGCCAGCGTCGGCGGCGGCAGCGCGCTGCTACTCACCGCACACGACAGCACACGGTTTCGCTACGAGCTCGCGATCGACATCAAGCCCGCGAGCCGCTATGGCGGCCACATCGCGTGGCGCGGCTTTAGCGACGAGTTTCGCGGCATGCTCCTCGGCGGCCTGGTGTTCGAGGGCGCCGCCGCCCGGCCTCGCCTCGTGGTCGACCTCCATGCGGATGCCGGCGCGGACCTCGATCAGAAAGCGCCCGTGATCGGCGGCGGCATTCGCACCACGCTCACGATCTACAAGCTGCTCGGCCTCGCATTCGACACCGGCGCCTACCTCGTTCTCGACGGCGTCGACGACACCCGGTTACGCCTGATGGGCAGTACTTCGCTCGTGCTCCGCTGGTAGAGTCGCGCCGTGAAGGGAATCGTTCTCGCAGGCGGCAGCGGCACACGGCTCTATCCGCTCACGGCGCTGATGTCCAAGCAGCTGCTCCCCGTCTATGACAAGCCGATGGTTCACTACCCGCTGGGCACGCTCATGCTCGGCGGGATTCGCGAGATCCTGCTGATCTCGACGCCGCACGATCTGCCGAACTTCCGCAAGCTGCTCGGTGACGGGTCACGCTGGGGAATCTCGATCGAGTATGCAGAGCAGCCGACCCCTGCCGGTATCGCGCAAGCATTTACGATCGGCGCACCGTTCATCGGCAAGGACGCGGCGACGCTGATCCTCGGTGACAACATCTTCTACGGCCAGGGGCTCGGTCGCCAGCTGACCGATCGCATCGCGGAGAATCGCGGAGCGACGGTGTTCACGTATCGCGTCAGCGACCCAGAGCGCTATGGCGTCGCCGAGCTCGATGCCGCCGGCAACGTCCTCAGCATCGAGGAGAAGCCCAAGCAGCCCAAGTCTCGCGAGGCGGTCACGGGGCTCTACATCTACGACAACGACGTCGTCGAGATCGCGCGCAACTTGAAGCCGTCTGCGCGCGGCGAGCTGGAGATCACGGATCTCAACAAGGAATATCTGAAGCAGGGCCGCCTCAAGGCGCACGTGCTGTCGCGTGGCAGCGCGTGGCTCGACACCGGGACCCACGAGTCGCTGCTCGAGGCTGCGACGTTCGTCAGCGTCATCGAGAAGCGCCAGGGTCTCAAGGTCAGCTGCCTCGAGGAGATCGCGTTTCGTCAGGGCTACATCGATGCCGCCGCGGTGCGTGCGCTGGCCGAGCCGCTCAAGGGCAGCGACTACGCACGGTACTTGATCGACGTGGTCGCACCATGAAGGAGCTGCCGACGTCGCTGCCCGGTGTGCGACTGCTCGAGCTCAAGGTGTTCGGCGATCACCGCGGTCGCTTCATGGAGACGTACAAGCGCGAGCGCTACGCCGAGCTCGGAATCGGCCCCGAGTTCGTGCAAGACAACTTCTCGTCGTCGGCACGGGGAATCCTGCGCGGACTGCATCACCAGCTGACCCAGCCGCAGGGCAAGCTCGTGCACGTCACGCGCGGCGAGGTCTATGACGTGGCAGTCGACATCCGGCGCGGCTCGCCCACGTTCGGCCAGCACTTCGGTGTCGTGCTCTCGGCGGACAACCACCTCCAGGCATGGATCCCGCCGGGGTTCGCGCACGGCTTCCTCGTCCTCTCCGAGACAGCGGACTTTCTCTACAAGACGACACGCGGCTACGTCCCCGAGGACGAGCGTGCGATCCGCTGGGACGATCCAGCGATCGGCATTCCCTGGCCGCTGACCGGCGCGCCGACGCTCTCGGCCCGCGACGTCAACGCGCCCCTGCTCCGTGACTCGGAGCTGCCCGTCTACCAGCCATGAGGGCGCTCATCACCGGCGGATCCGGACAGCTCGGACGCGCACTCGCGCGCAAGGATCCCGACGCCGTGGCCCTCGCTCTCGAGCACCTCGACATCTGCGATCCATCGATGATCGACCTGCGCCTCGACGCGATCAAACCCGACGTCGTGATCAACGCAGCGGCATACACGGCCGTCGACCAGGCAGAGGACGAGCCAGAGCGCGCGCACGCAGTCAACGCCACCGGCGCCGGCAACCTCGCGCGGCAGTGCGCTGCGCGAGGCATTCGCATGTTGCACGTGTCGACGGACTACGTGTTCGATGGCACCGCGCGCACGCCGTACCGCGAGGATGCGCCCATCGCACCGCTTGGCGTGTACGGCGCGAGCAAGGCAGCCGGCGAGCGCGAGGTCCGCACGGCCGGCGGCACGGTCGTACGAACATCGTGGCTGTTCGAGGAGCGCGGACCGAGCTTCGTGCACACGATGCTGCGCCTCTGCATCGAGCGCGAAGTGCTGCGCGTGGTCTCCGATCAGCACGGTTGCCCGACCTGGGCCGACGACCTCGCGAAGGCGCTGCTCGCGCTCGCCGCGCTCCCCAAGCTCGCCTCGACGTATCACTACTGCAACGAGGGCCCGACCACGTGGCACGCGTTCGCCACCAGCATCATCGAGGAGGCGCGTCGCGTCCGCCCCGTGAAGTGCCAGCGCGTCGACGCGATCACGACCGCGGAGTACCCGACGCCTGCCAAGCGGCCTGCGTACTCGGTCCTCGATACGTCGCTCATCCGCAGCGCCGGTATCGCGACGCCGCCGTGGAGCGTCGGCCTGCGCCATGTCGTCGCCGCATGGGCCCGCGGACGTGGTAGCTGAGTGCTCGCAGATGACGACGTACATCATCACTGGAGCGGCCGGATTCATCGGCTTCAACTACGTCCGCGACCTGCTCGCCGCCGAGCCCGATGCCCGCGTGGTCGCGCTCGACAAGCTCACGTATGCGGGCAACCCGCGCTCGCTCGCCGAGCTGGCGGGCGAGTCACGCTTCGAGCTGGTCAAGGGAGACATCGGCGACAAGCTGCTCGTGCGCGAGCTGCTCGCGACGCATCGCCCCCGCGCGGTGCTGCACTTCGCTGCCGAGAGCCATGTCGACCGCTCGATCGATGGGCCCGAAGATTTTATCCAGACGAACATCGTCGGGACGTTTCATTTGCTCGAGGAGTCGCGCCGGTACCTGAGCGAGCATCCCGATGCCGCGTTTCGGTTCCTCCACGTGTCGACCGACGAGGTGTACGGCGCACTCGGACCGACGGGCTCGTTCGTCGAGACCACGCCCTACGATCCGCACTCGCCCTACTCGGCATCGAAGGCCGCGAGCGATCACCTGGTGAATGCGTACGTGCATACGTACAAGTTCCCCGCGCTCACCACGAACTGCTCGAACAACTACGGGCCGTATCAGTTCCCCGAGAAGCTGATCCCACTCACGATCGCCAACGCGCTCGCGGGCAAGCGCCTGCCGGTGTACGGCCAGGGCGCGAACGTGCGGGACTGGATCTACGTGACGGATCACTGTGCGGCCATCCGCGCGGTGCTCGCCGGCGGCCGGATCGGGCAGTGCTATCTCATCGGGTCACGCAACGAGCGCAAGAACCTCGACGTGGTTCACACCATCTGCGATGTGCTCGACGAGCTGAAGCCACGTGCGGATGGATCGAAGCACCGCACGTTGATCGAGTTCGTCACCGACCGGCCCGGACACGACTTCCGTTACTCGATCGATCCGACGAAGATCGAGAGCGAGATCGGCTGGCGCGCGACGGTGGGCTTCGAGGACGGGATTCGCCGCACGATCGAGTGGTACGTCGCGAACCAGCGCTGGACCGACGACATCCGCTCGGGCGCATATCGCGCCGACGTTTAACAGTCAGCGTGTCCGCTGGTGGGACACGCATGTCCGCGGTTCGGCCGGACACGGACAAGTGGCGCGTGAGGTTTCGCAGACTTGCGAACGGCGCGAGGCTTGCTGTCGACCCGCGCTATGATTCAACCAATGACGGCGCCACCCGCACGGAAATCCACCGCAGAAGACCTTCGCCGGCTTCATGGCGAGGACAGCCGGTACGAGCTGATTCATGGCGAGCTCACCGAGAAGGCCATGGGGCGTCTGGAACATGGGACCAGCCAGGTCAATGTTGTCACTGCGATCGCTCGTAGGTTCGATCGGCGGAAAGCCGGGAAGTGGCCAGGCGGATGGATGATCCGTTCCGAGCTTCACGTTCAATACTTCGACAACGAGCTGTTCTGTCATGACCTGTGTGGCTTTCGTCGAGACTTGCACCCGGAGATCCCGAAGTCGTGGCCCGTACTGATGCGACCCGATTGGGTCTGCGAGATTCTGTCGCCGAAGCATGAAAAGCGCGATCGCGTCGACAAGTGGAACGTGCTGTTTCGCGCGAAGGTGCCCCACTACTGGATCGTGAATCCCGAGGAGCGCTTCCTGGAAGTTCACCGCTGGACACCCGACGGCTACCAGGTCGCCCTCACAACCAGCTCCGGCGACGTGATCCGCGCCGAACCCTTCGATGCCGTCGAGCTCCGCGCCGCCGTGCTATTCGGCGACGAAGACGACGACGAATGAGGACGAACGGACCACGGACCCGCTAGCCCGGCACGGACCACGGACCCGCTAGCCCGGCACGGACGGCAGACGTCCTAGCCTGGCAGCGCATCGGTGGGTGGTGGGACGATCGCGACCGGGTTGGATGAAGCCACACCCGCGAGCGCGGCCTTGGCAGCGACGAGCGCCCCGTCGGAACCGGTGAGCGCGAGGACGTCGCCCGCCGCGAGGGCCTCGTTCGGCGTCGGCGTCGCGAATCCGCCACCACCGCGACCGATCGCGAGCACCGTGGCACCGGTACGCGCACGCAGATCGAGCTGCGCGAGCGAGCGGCCGACCGCGGCACTCTGTGGCTCGAGCGTCACCGACACCAGGCCACCGAAGCCGGGCAGCACCGACTCGAGCTGGGGGCCGATCGGTTCAGCATGCTCGCCCGAGGGCTTGGTCTGGATCAGCTCGAGGATCAGCTCGCTGCCGGCGCGCACGTGCTGGGTGAAGTCGACGATCGAGCGATAGGTGATCCCACCGATGATCACGATGACCCCGCCAACGATGAGGCTCGCCGTGCCGGTGAACGGCTGCACGGCCGCGATCACCGGCACCGCAACGAGGGTCGACAGCGTGAGCTCCATCATCAGCGTGAGTGCGCGACGCGGCGCACGGCCGAGATCCATCGCCGGGAACGCGGGCATGACCGTCTGTGCCGCCGGCGTCAGGTCCTTGTCGGCCGGCTCCGCGCTCGACTCGGGGATCACGATGAGCGCCAGAATTCGTGCGATCTGCACGATGCGCCGGATCGCACCGAGGCCAAACGGCGAGCACGCAGCGATCACGGCGACGACGACGACGGTCGTGGCGAGCCAGCCCTCGAGGCCGGCGGTGAACGCGAGCTTGGGACCGATCACGCTGCCGCCGATCACGAGGACGGTCACGACGATCGAGTCGAAGGCGAGCACGATCACGGGGCGGCGCACGCGATGCCATGCGGTCTTGCGCCGGCTGCGCAGACGATCGAGCCAGCCCTCGTAGAACGAGACAAAGGTGCCGATGCGGGCCGGCAGACGCCCCGCGAGCGAGCGCGCGATCGCCTCGGAGTGGCGGATCGTGACCGACGAGGTCAGCGTGGTCAGGCAGGTGACGCCGACGGCGATCGCGAGCAGCGATGGCCGCACGACGCCACTGGACGTACCGATCGTCGCGATCACGAACGAGAACTCGCCGATCTGCGAGAGCGAGACACCGGCCCGGATCGCCGGTTGGATGCCGCGGCCTGCAGTGAAGGTGCCGAGCGCCACGCCGATCGGTTTGACGATCAGGACCACCGCCGTGAAGATGAGGATCGTGGGGAGCTCGTCGACGAGCTGGCCCGGCTCGATCGTCATGCCGATCGAGACGAAGAACATCATCGCGAAGATGTCGCGGAACGGCCGCACCTTGTCGAACACGAGGTGACCGTGACCGGACTCGGCGACCACGAGGCCGGCCACGAAGGCGCCGAGCGCGACCGGATAGTGCGCGTACTCGGTGATGACGGCGAGCCCGACGCACACGGTGAGCGCGACGATGAGCAGGGTCTCGTCGCGACCCTGCTTGACGAGCGCGCGCACGAGACGCGGGATGATCAGTAGGCCGCCGAGGAGCATCGCCGCGAGCAGGCCCGCGAGCTTGCCGAGCGTGACCGCGAGGTCGTAGGGAGCAAGGCCCGCACCGGAGGCGAGACCGGTGAGGACGGCGAGCAGGATGATCGCGATGAGATCCTCGAACACGAGGATGGCGAACACGATGTCGGTGAACGCGTCCTTGCCGCTCTTGAGGCCGAGCTGCTCGAACACCTTGGCGACGAGCATGGTGCTTCCGATCGCGAGGCAGCTGCCCGCGAACACGGCCTCGATCGACGTGAAGCCGAGCAGGCCGGCGACCAGCGCGCCGACCACCAGCATGAGCGCGGTCTCGAACAGCGCAGTCAGGCCGGCACCGAGGCCGACCTTGGCGAGCGTGCTGATCCGCAGCTCGAGGCCGATCGAGAACATCAGCATGATGACGCCGAGCTCGGACATCACGTGGATGAGCCCCGCGTTTGCGACCAGCGGGATCGGGACGTGCGGACCGATCACCAGTCCGGCCGCGACATAGCCGAGGACGACGGGGAGGCGGAGCGCCTGGAACAGCAGCGTGATCACAGCCGCGGTCCCGAGCACGACAACGAGCTCGAAGAGGACCTGCGAGCCTGTCATTTCTTAGCTTTGAGCGGGTCCGGGTACGTCTTGTGACAACGCGGACACTTCCGGAACGCGACCGGTTTACTTCGACGCTCGACGGCCTTCTCGAGCTTGCACCACGGGCATCGGATCTTCACGACGCGCGAGAGCGCAGCCGCAAGGGCGATGGGGCCAGCCATGGCCCACTGAGTAGCACGTGATCAGCGGGCCAGCTGAGCGCAGATCGGTTCGATTCGCGGAGCCGGTGGATGAGGTTTGCTGCTCAGGCCAAATTCCCAGCCGCAGCGCACCGCGATGACCGCCCCGGTCTTGACGTCGAGCCGCGCGACGCCGGTGACGTGATTGATCGCGAGCCCACCATCGGTGAGCCAGTGAACCTCGTGCACGCCCTCGGTGGCGCGAGTCCACATCACGGCGCTGCCCTTGTAGAGCGTGATGCCGGTGGGGCCCGCCTCGGCGACCATCGTCGCGGTCGGATCGGGCCACAGCGATGCGGGGCCCTGCGTCGGCAGGGTGCCGACCGCCTTGCCGTTCAGGTAGCTCGCGACCTCGAGCTTGCCCGCGCTCGTCGGCCGCCACGCGTAGACGGTTCCCGCCGCGTCGGTACCGAGGTAGGGGCCTCCGAGGGTGACGGTCGCGCTGGGCTTGTCGAGCGCCTTGGGATCCTTGAACCAGCGCGCGACTGGCTTGTCACGGATCACGACCTCGACGAGCGCATTGGGACCGAGCGCGCTGGAGAGCGGCGCGAACGCGACCTCCTCGTACGCCGAGCGCTTCAGGGTCGGCGCGAGCTGATCGAGGGTGTACGTGCGCCGGTCGAGCCTGGCGACCTGGGCCTGCGCGCCAAACGACAGGGTGACCAGCTGCGTGGTGGGCTCGAACGCGAGGTAGTGCACCTCCGAGAGGTTGTCGCGCACGACCGTGCTCTTGCCCGTCGCGAGGTTGTGAAGCGCGATCTGCAGCTTGGCGCCGCCATCGGTCGACTCGACGAGCCAGTCGTCGCCACCGACCCACTCGAGGGCCGCGACGTGGGCGTTTGATGCGAGCCCGAGCAGCGGCTTGGACGCGGTCTCGCGGAGGTTGGCGTCGAGCATCACCGCACCTGGATGACTGACGACGAGGAGCTTGCCGTCGGGACCCGGCGCGGTGACCTGCGGCGACAGCGTCTGGTAGCCGAGGAACTTGGTATCGGTCGGCGTCATCAACATCAGCTCGCCGTCGCGCGGGAGGATCGCGAGGCCACCGCCAGCGGTGAGAAGGTGCCGCTGTTGCGACGGCTGGAGCTGAGTCGTTATCGGCACCATCGGCGCGAGCGCCTCGACGGCGAGCCAGCGAAGCCCGCCCTCGCGACTGCCAATGGCGAGCAACTTGTCGTCGACGAAATCGATCTCGATGCCCGTTCCCACCAGGATGTCGTGGGTCACGAGCTTGCCGGTCGCCACCTCGTGCACACCGACCTGCCCCGTCTTGTCGGTCTTGCTGACGAGCGCGAAGTGTGTGAGCCCCGGTGCGAGCGCGATCGCGAGGCCCATCATTCCCTGATCGGGAACATCGACCAACGCGCCCCACGCGAGCTTGGGCTGCAGCGTCAACCACCGCACCTTGCGCACGCCCTCGACCTCGAGGAGCGCCAGCGCGTTCACACCCTGGACCGCGATCCCGACGATGCGCTGCTGCGGCTCGGTCCCGAGGTCGCCTTTGATCGCGCCGTCTGGATCGACGAGCAGCACGTGATGATCCGCGCGCCACGCGAGCAAGCCCAGCGTGCTCATCGCCATGCCCTCGAACGGCGGATCGGCGCCGATCGTGGTGTGCGCGAGGGTCCGGCCGTCGGCGTCGAGCTTGGCGATGTAGAGGCCACCGACCTCGTCGCGCGCGACCGCGACGTACCCATCGCCACGGTGCCCGAGCGCGAGCTGCTTGGCCGGCGGCAGCTCGACCAGCTTGGGCTCACGTTTGCCATCGAGTGAAGGCCACAGCCGAACGCCGCCATTCTCGTCGGTCGTCAGCACGGCATCGGCGCCGGGCGTTCCGGTGAGCAGCACGATCGCCCCGCCATGCGGCGACTCGATCACGGCGCGGGTCTGGTGCAGGACGGTGGTCGGCGCGCCCGGTAGCGCGTGAGCTGCGACCGGCGGCCTCGGAAGCGGCTTGGGTTCGTGCCGCACCGGTCGCGGACTTCCACACGCGGCCGCGATGGCGAGGACAGCGAGTCGCCTCATTGCACGAGCGGATCTTCGCACACCGACGCGAATCCGTGCGGCCCGAAGTCGGACGGCGCATCGTGCAGACCGAACTCGAAGCCGCACTCGCGGGTCACTTGCTCACCGGTCTCCGCGTCGAGGGCGACGAGGCCGCCCATCGCGGCCACGATCAGACGCTTGCCGCTGCGCGAGAACATCATGTTCGATGCGCCCCAGAACGGTTTTCGCCACACCTCCGCGCCCGTGTCGTCGAACACGACCACATCGTCGGCGCTGCGAGACGCGAAGCGAAGCGCGGTGGGATGGATCGCGATCGGTGGCGGCATCGTCCCCTCGCGCAAAATCTCGCGCACGACCACGCCATCCTTGACGATGCGGATGACCGGGCTCGTCCCGTTGTTGGTGAAGATCACCAACTCGCCCGTCGCGCTCGCGCGCAGGATCTGGCCCTCGAACTTCTTCTCGCGCTGCTTGGTGAGCTTGCCGTTGACGACCCGATAATGCGTGATCGCCAGGTGCGAGCTGTACTCGCCCGGCCAGGTCACCGCGATCGCCACGAGGCCGTTGGCAAGCTCGGGATCGAACGCTCGCACGTAGGACAGCGAGTAGTCGGTCAGCTTGATCTTCGGCAGCTGCTCGACGGCCGTCTTGCCCTCGAGGTCGAGCTTGAAGCGGCGCAGCTCCCTGCCGACCTTCACGGCGAGCACGCTGTGGCCGATGAAGTACTGCTCGACCTTCGCGCGCGCGATGACCGGGATGCGCGTCTCGGCATCGTCGACGTCGAGGACCTCGAGCGTCGACCTGTCGTCATAGTGCGTCTGCGCCAGCATGTGGTGGTCGCCGAGCGGAGAGCCATAGATCCACGACTGGTCCGCTGCACGGCGCTTCTGCATGTCGATCGAGCGCACCTTCTGCAGATCGTCGTCGAGCCAGAGGAACTTCGCGCCCGACTGCGCGAGCACCACCTGATTGCCGGTGTTCATGAAGCCGCCGGCCGCGCTCGTGCGCCAGCCGAGGTACTGCACGTGCTTGGTGTTGCCGATCGCGAGCGAGCCGTTGTGGCTGCTCACGACCACGCCATCGGCATATGCGGCCAGAGGAAGCATGCCGCCCATCTGCGGCGCCGGCGAGAGCGTCCCCATGTCCGGCACCGCCCACGGATCGGTCGACGGTGGTGCCGCAGGCTTGGCCTTCTCCCACCACTGCACGTTGTGGCCGCTCATCGCGACCGTGTCATCGTCGACGAAGCCAAGCGAGGTATGGGACTCGTTCACGAATGGCTGCGCCTCCGGCGTGACCGGCGTGGGCACCAGGTCGACATCGAGGACGTGCAGACCAGTGTTGCCGGTATCGACGAACGCGATGCGGCGGCGCTCGGGTGCAATCGCAAACATGCCAGCGCGCGGCGTGAGCGGCAGCTGCATCATCGGCTCCATGCGCAGCGTGTCGCCCCTGATCGTGAGCCAGCGCAGGTAGCTCGCGTCCTTGTCGGCCACGATGGCGGCGATGCGCCCGCGGCGTGCGGCGAGGTCGGTCACCCGCTGGCCGGGATCGAGCTCGCGGCGACCGCGCAGCGTGCCGTCGACCGAGTACCACTCGATCGCGTGGTCCGCCGTGCGGGTGATGAGCTGATCCCCGGCGGTCACGACCTCCTCGAAGCCCGCGTCGTCACCGCCGAGCTGGATGCGACCGCGCAGCGTGCCGTCGAGCCCGAGGCGCATCACCGTGATCGCACCACCCCGGTCGCGAATGATCGCGACGAGATCACGACCCGCATGCGTGATCGCGATCTGCGCGGCCTCCGAGGCGAACGTGATCGGAACCGGCGTCCGCGTGCCGTCGAGGGTGGGCCACAGCCGCATGCTGTTCGTCGCATCGACGGTGAGCGCCGCATCGGCCTGCTCGGTGACCGCGATGTGCAGGACGTCGCTCCCGTGCGGCGCACCTTTCACGATCGGATCGGGCTTTGCCAGCGTCGCCGCTTCGAGCAGCGCCGGCACCGCACGCGCGCTCGGCGTGACCGGCTGCGGCTCGGTGCGCGAGCCACAGGCCGCGAACAACAGGACAGCGCTAGCGAGCTTCACAGATCGACTCCTCATCAGGTGCCTCCACGCGCGGTACGTCGGAGAATCCAAAGCGCTGCCCACACGTGCGCGCGACGAGCGCACCGGTCGCGAGATCGAAGTTCGCGGTGCCGCCCGCAAACGTGCCGACCAGCTCGCCGTCGATCCAGCGCAGGTCCTTGACGTCGGCTGTCACGCGCCAGCGCTGCAGGCCGTCAGTGAGCAGCGACACCGTGTCGTGATCGATGACCGCGATGGGAGGCCCCTTGGCCTTGAGCGAAGCGAGCGAACCGGGGCCCACCACGACGCGCAGCTTCGGGCTGGGACCGATCTTCGGCATCGGGATGATCTCGCGATGGAGCTGCGGATCCGCGAAAAATCCGTCCGCGTCCGTCTCGGCCTCGAGCTCGGCGAGGCGCTGCTCGAAGTTGGTCATCGTGAGCACGCCGAAGTAGCGCTGCGCCGTGCTGGATCCGTCGTACACGATCACATCCTTGTCGTCGCCGACGTAGACCCGGCCTCGCTCGTCGCTCCCGAGGTAGCGGCCCGTATACGAATACGTCTCCTCGGCGGCGATCGGTCCGCCGACCAGGAGCTCGTCGGTGTGAATGCGCTCGGCGCGAACCTTCTTGCCCTCGCTATCGCTACGAATCGCAATCGCGATCGCGCCACCTGTCTTCGCCGGATCGAGCACGTGCAGATCCAACGGCTCGTACTCGATGCGATACCAGGTCTCGAACTTCCCCTTCGTGGTGTCGTAGTGCACGAGGTACGACGCGGTCTGATCGGTGAGCGCGAGCAGCCTCGTGCTCTGCTCGTAACGCTGTACCTGGCTCGCGACCGGCGACGAGAACTCGACGCCGTAGGCCCGCGTGCGGGTGTTGAACACGGTGAGGCTGTTCCTGCCGTAGCCACCCTCGCGCGTGGCGAGCACGTGATCGTCGTCGAGCCGCTGCAGATCGACGAGCGGACGCGGATCGAGCGGCAGCGTGGTGCGACCCAGCTCCGCCATCCCGATCGCCGCTCCCAGCTCGTAGCCGAGGTAGCGCACGTCCTTGCCCGCATGCAGCTCGAGGCTGGTGCCGACGCCGCGGATGATCAGAGAGCCGCCCCATGCGATGGCGGCGCCGCTCCCGACCTTGGGGTCGGTCCGCACTTCACCGTCGCCGCTGACCGGTCGCCACTCGAACAAGCCTGATCGGTTCAAGACGAGCGTGTTGTTGTCGGCGAACCCGAGATCCGCCACATCGAACATGCCCGGCGGCTGCTGCGCGGGCGGGACCGTGCCACCCGTGATGAGACCGACGACCGCGACCTGACCAGCGAGCTCGAGCGCGATCGTCTTGCCATCGGGCGACAGCGCCGCGGCACCGAGCGGCACGCCAGCGCGAAGTGGCAGCGGCGTGGCGTGAACCTCCGCGGACTTCATGCGCCACCGCGTGCCTTCGAGCACGAGCGCGGCGCTGTCGGTCACCGCAGCCACGTGTCCGCCTCGCGTGAGGAGGCGTTGAATGCGATGCCCCGCGGGAGCGGGGAGCGTTGCGATCGTCTGACCGCGCGAATCGATCACGACCACGATCTGGTCGGCGCGCAGTGCGATCACACGGCCGTGATCGATCACGACATCCTCGATCTCGGGATCGGGCGCGATGCGTGTGCGCTTGATCATGCGACCGGCGTGATCGAGCGCGACGATCTCGAGACCGCCTGACTCGTCGAGTCCCGCGGCGACGAAGCCGTTACCGGTACGGCCGAGCGCGAGGCTCTTGGCGAACGCGAGATGAACGACGACCGGCTCGCGCGTGCCATCGAGTAGCGGCCACAGCCGCGTTCCGCCGAACACGTCCTGGGTGATCGCAGCGTCGCCCTCGTCGGTGACGCCGAGGATCTCGATCGTCGATGCGTGACGGCCCATCTGGGGTGCAGCGACTTGCGGCGCCTGCTCCACGGCTGATGTCGCGTCAGGTTGCACTGACTTCGCGGTGCACGCGACGAGCAGGATCACGGGGGCGAAACGCCTCATGGAGACTAGAAACGCGCCGACCCGTGCAGTTGTTCTGAAGTGTTACTGCGGATCGTGTGATCCCGTTTACCCATGTTCTTTCGGGTATTTCGCCATTGGTGAACATTTGCACGGTGCAGACGCATTTCGAGAAATTCTCGTTGAGAGGCCGCGCGGCAAATGTTCAAACCGTTAGTGCGCGACCCGTTTGGGGTTGGTC
>JBBQFU010000139.1:0-23183 GCA_038322185.1 Haliangiales bacterium | reverse complement strand
GTACTGGTTGCGGGCGTCGGCGACGGCCGTGGCCGTGAGCGCGTCGTCGAAGTGCCACACCGCCGCGAAGCCAGCGCTGAACACCGTCGGCGGATCGGGCGGGTGCGCCCGGCCGGCGTCGCCATAGTGGAGCTCGAACAGGGTCGGTTGCGTGTCCGAGAGGTCGAGCCGCACCCAGGCCTCGCCCGTCGCCTGATCCCAACGCACCCGCTCGTACGCGAGGGCGGTGCCGTCCGGCAGGGTGAAAAAGATGTCGGAGCCGTCGACGAGCGCCCGCGCGCCGAGCTCGGACGCGTCGTCGATGACGAACCACACCGGGAAGCTCGTCAGGTTCCCCGACACATCGTCGGGATCGATCGAGATGGTCTTCTTGCGCGCGGCTCCCGGGGCGTCGTTCGGTGCGTCCGCCCCAACATCCACGGCTCCGTCGCTCGCGTCGACTGCCTCGCTCGCGTCGAACGACCCGATCACACCAGGCTGGAACGAGCACGCAGCAAGCATCGCAGCGAGCAGCGCCGTCCGCATGCCCCAGGCTACACGCGGCTCGATCAGCTCGTGAGCCGAACGAGATAGAGCGCGCGCTTGCTCGCGCAGCTCGGGCACGCGAAGTGGAGCACGAGCAGATCGGTATCGTTGAAGCGCACGGTGTCGTCGGCCTCACCGGTCATCGTCTCGCGGCAGGTCGCGCAGCGCTGCGACGTGCGCAGCCTGGCGATCTGCGAATCGCGCACTCGTAGCGCCGTCGCGGGGGCCTCGCCGGCGCCGTGGGTCGCGAGCTTCTTGCGCTCGTCGCCCTTGGTGTCCGCGAAGTCTTTGGGCGCGGGCAGCAGGCCGACCTTGCGATCGATCAACAGCCCGATCGCGACGACCACGATCACGATCGCGATCGTGCCCAGGATGATCGTCATCCGCCCGGCTCCACCAGGTCACGCGTGATGCTGGCGATGTCGGGGCAGCCGCACAGCGCCATCGCGAGATCGAGCTCGCGGCGCAGGATGCCGAGCGCGGCGGCCACGCCCTCGCGACCACCGGCGGCCAGGCCCCACAGCACGGGCCGCCCGACGAGCACGGCTCGCGCGCCGAGCGCGATGGCCTTGATCACATCGGCGCCGCGACGGATGCCGCCGTCGAGCAGCACCTCGCCGCGACCATCAACTGCATCGACCACGCGCGCGAGCACCTCGATCGTCGCCGGCGATGCATCGAGCTGGCGGCCACCGTGGTTCGACACCACGACACCGGCCGCGCCCGCATCGATCGCACGCTTCGCATCGTCGGCGCGCACGATGCCCTTCACGAGCAGCGGCAGCTTCGTGAGCGTGCGCAGCCAGTCGACGGCCGCCCACGTCAGCGTCGGATCGAGCAGGTCGGCCACGTACGCAGCGAGCCCCGACTCGGCTGCCTGGCCCGGCAGGCGCGCGTAGCCCGCGGCGTGCAGGTTCTCGATGCCGAGGTGCGGCGGCAGCGCGAAGCGATTGCGCACGTCCCGCTCGCGACGGCCGAGCAGCGGCGCATCGACGGTGAGGACGAGCGCCTTTGCGCCGGCAGCCTCGACGCGGCGAACGAGCGCCTCGGTCGCGCCGCGATCGCGATAGACGTAGAGCTGGAACCACACTGGTGCGGTCGCCGCAGCGGTGACCTGCTCGACCGCAGTATTCGACAGCGTCGACAGCGTGAAGATCGTGCCCGCATCGCCGGCGCCGCGGACGCTGGCGAGCTCGCCATCCTTGTGCGCGAGGCGGTGAAACGCGGTCGGGGCGACGAGGATCGGCATCGAGACGCGCTCGCCGAGCACGGTGGTTTCGAGTGATCGCGTCGCGACATCGACGAGCACGCGGTAGTGCAGCTTGATCTCGGCGAACGCATCAACATTGCGCCGCACGCACACTTCATCATCGGCGCCGCTGGCGTAGTAGTCCCACGCGAGCTGCGACAGCCGGGCCTGCGCGAGCCGCTCGAGGTCGTGGAGGTTGAGCGGCTCCACGCGCGTCAGTCCTGGTGGAGCTCGACATGCACCTCGACCGAGAGCGTCTCGCCGGCCGCTTCGCCGACGAAGATCGTGCCGCTCGTCGGCGTGGCATCGCCGTAGTTGCGGCCCACGGCAACGCGCACGTGCTCGGTCTGCGTGAGCGTTCCGTTCGTCGGATCGAAGCCCTTCCAGCCGATCTGTTGCAGGTACAGCTGGATCCACGCGTGCGACGCCTCGCCCTGCGCCGTGTTCGCCGCCTTCGGGCCGGTGTAGACGTAGCCGCACACGTAGCGTGCGGGCACGCCGAGCAAGCGCGCCATGCAGATGAACACGTTCGTGAAGTCCTGGCACACGCCGCGGCGATTCACGTAGACCTCGAACGGCGTCGTGAACAGATTCGTCGAGCCCTGGAGGTATGTGTACTCCTTGTGGATCGTCTGGTTGATATCGAGGAGCGTGTCGAGCAGGTCGAAGTCGTTACGCTTGACGAAGCTCATCGCGTAATCGGCGAGCTCGGCGAGCTGCGTCTCGGGAAGCTCCGGCGGCAGCAGGTACGGATCGAGCACCTGGCGCTGCCACGGCATCCACACCAGCGGGATCGTGGATTTGACCTTGAGTGGACCGAAGCCAAGCGGGTCGGTGTCGAGGACCTCGACCACGCTCTTGGACTCGATCACCAGTTCGGTGTACGGCGAGTCGACGATCACGCGGCGCACGCGATTGCCGAACACGTCCTCGTAGTCGCGGCTCGCATTGGGAACGCTGATGTTGAGCTCGTGCGAGCGCACATTCTGCAACCGGTCGTGCACCGGCGTGAGGCGGAACACGTGGTGCGAGCGCTCGATCGCCTTCGGGTAGCGATAGATCGTGCGATGCGTGATGTCGTAGACGCGCTTCTCGGCGAGGGCCGGGAGGTGCGTACGGCGCGGGGTATCGACGGGCCCACCACTCGTGCGCTCGTGGATCACCGCGCCCTCGCGGATCACCAGCAGCTGGCCCGCTTCGAGCTGGCGCCACGTCAACGCCGTGACAGCGTCGCCGTCGCGCGGCTGCTGCGGCTCGGTCGAGATCACGATCCCCTTGCGCGACTTCGCGCCACGCTTGGTGAGGTCGATGCCGAGATCGTCGTCGCCAAACGCGATGCGTCCATATGGCGGAAACAACTCGCCAATCCACAGCGGCTGGCCGCGCCGGTCCGCGTGCACGAGCAAGTCACGACCGTCGGTGAGGCACATCGTCATGCCGCCGGTGTTGTTGTACTCGCCGAGCCAGCCAACGACCGTCTCGAGGTCAGCGTCGGCGAGGCTGCGCCAACCTTTCTCGACGAAGCGATTGAGGATCTGACAGAACAGCTGCTCGGTATCGGTCGAGCCCACCGGCTCGAACGGACCGGGCACATCGGCGAGGCGCTGGTCGAGGCTGCCCGCGTGCGCGATCAGCCAATCCTTGCGCGCCCACGTGCGCGCGAACGGTTGCGTGTTGGCGTCCGACAGCGCGCCCCACGTGGCGTGGCGAATGTGGAGCACGAACAGGCTCGACGCGACCTGCTCCCACGCGAGTGCGAGCTGGCTGCGCATCGACGCCTGCGGCGGCGCGGGCTCCTTGAGGATCGCCGCGGTGGGCTCGCCTGCGGGGTAGTAGCCGAGGCCCCAGCCATCGGGCAGCGTGCGCCCCGACTCGAGACAATGCAGCGTGAACGATGGTGCCAGCTCGCCCTCGAACGACATCGCGAGCAGGTTCGGCATTCGCTGTGACTGTACTCGGATCCGGCGACAGCGTCAGCCCGCTCCGAGCAGCTCCGTGCCGAGCGTGCCGCAGATCGCGTGCACTTCATCGACGACGTGCGTGAGGAGCTCGTGGACGCTCGAGCGGACGAGCGGATCCTTGATGCGCGCTGCGACCCATGTGTCCAGAACGCGCAGTCGCTCGAGCGAGATGCCGCCCGGCAGCGCATGGGATTCAGAGCGGGCGGATCCGCGCAGCAGCGTGAGCCACACTGCGGGCTCGATGTAGAAGCTGCCGCGCTGCTGGGCCGACTGGTTCTGCGCGTCGAGCGTGTGCGTGGATCAGGTGCCGGCGGTCCAGGGGCCGCCTGGTGCCCAGCGCTGCTCGAACTTCTCGCCATTGGCTTGGGCCCGTGCGATCGGCAAGAGGAACTCGCTGAGGAACGTGACGACGTCTGCGAGCCTCGAAGGGCATGACTCGGTGTGCGGCAGCTTGTTGCGGAACGCGGTCCACTGAGACAGCGTCGACGCCTGCTCGGTGAATTCTGGCGTAAACGCGATCGGCGCGACGTCGAGGGCGGTCTCGCGGTTGGCGAACGTAGCGGTGATCGCCTTCGCGAGGAGCGCACCGTCGAAGGCGTATCTACTCGCGAGCAACCACACGTCGTAGAAGTCCTTCATGCGGCTGTTCAGCGTGCGCAGGTAGACCATCGCCTGGAACTTCTCGGCGACCACCGTCTCGCGAGGGTAGCCGGCGAGCTCCGGCGCCGGGAAGTCGAGCAGCGTCGGGTACGTGATGGTCAGCGCCGCGGGCGTGACCACATCGCCGAAGCCCACGTCGATCTGCATCGCGGCGCGCGCTCGTCCGAGCAGACCGACGAAGCGGACGCGCACGCCCTCGTAGTCGGCGTCCTCCTTGATGCGCTCGGTCTTCACGGTTGTCGGATCGAACACCATGCCGTCGGGTTCGACGTCCGCGGCGCAGACGTCGCGGACCACGCGGTCGAGGTTCTCGAGCGAGTTGTCGAGGCGGCCGAGGAAATCGAGGTCCTTCGTCGCGCGCGCGAGCGGCGCGTCCCAGACGTACAGCATCAACGCGCCCTTGAGGACGAAGCGCGTGCAGTGTGGCGTCTTTGAGAGCCGGTAGAGGAACCGCTCCATCGCGTAGTACTGAAGCAGTTCTTGGAAGGGACGCTTGGCCGCACGCGCGTGATTCTGTAGGCGAGCCTGCACGGAGGCTTCGAGGTTCGTCACGGTCACGCCATCGCCTCCAGGTAGGGGCGCATCGCGCGCTCGACGTGACGCATGCGGGCGTACTTCAGCAGTACGTCGAGCTTCTTGCGGCGTCGCTCGCGCCAGAGGCGCAGAGCCTCCAGCACGACGTCCGTTCCGAGCTGGTTTCGATACCGGAAGCAGTCGACCAGGGTCTTCTCCGGGTCGTACACACGGACGGCGACGCGGTCGACCGTGTGCGCTTGAATCCCCTCGCTGAAGGCGGGCCCCGAGAACCAGAAGAATCGAGTCGGCGGGTAGTCGATGCGCGGCTTCCGTCTGCCTCGCTCGAGCGCCACGTCGATGGCGTGCGGCACTTGCGTCGTCAGCTCGTGGAACGAGAGCGCCGAGATCAGACAGAGGACACCCTGCGGGACGCGCGTGGCGATGGCGACGAGGTCAGGGTTCTCGAGCGGCTCGAGGGACGCTAGTCGGTACAGCCCTCGGGTGACGAGCTCGATGATCCCTGCGTCGCGCATGGCGTAGAGCGCCCTCCGGCTGATGCCAAGCTGCAGTGCCTGGGACATGCGAAGGCCGCCGCCATGATGGCGGAATAGCTCGACCTCACGTTTGTAGGCGGCTCCAGTTCCCACCGAGACAATATGCCTTCAAAGATCGAACAAGTGAAGGCATTTTGTCTCTTCACGCGCTGCCCCAGCTTGGACGTCTCACTTCGTGGGCGCGCCGTACCAAGCTCTGCGCGCTGCACTCGTGACCAATGGAATGTGCGGCGTGACGTTCCACAACGTGGGCGCCATTGGAGGCTTCAGGCGTACCCTGTCAGCTTCAGGCGGCGCCATGAAGGGTGATGACGAGCTCAGAAGAGTGGCCGTTCAGTTCCTTCACTGGCGCTGCGACGCGGCCAGTGATCCTGACTTCCCCAAACATTTCGCGCCGGGCTTCACGTACAGCATGAACGTTGGCGGCCTCTTCGATGAGGAGGCTGTAGAGCTCATTCAACACTCATCGCCCTGGCATGGGCTGGTCGTCGAATCGGAAGCGGTCGTCGATGACACGGCAACTTTCGTGGTTTCGATAACAGACGAATGTACGCTGCTGCGGCATCGTGTGGCGTTCAGGATCGTCGCACGCGCTCGCCAGATCATGTTCGTCTACGAAACTGCGGAAATTCTCGATGGCAAGCCGGAAGAACCCTTCCAGCGCGACGAGGCGTTACCCTCCTGGCGCGTGGAGGGCGGAGCATGGGTGCGCGATTGGGAAATTGTGCTGGCCAAACCGATATCGCTCGGCGCGTTCGAGCTGTCTGAAAACGGAATCGAAGCAAGGGCGACGCTTCTTGCTGACCGCCGGACACTTCGAATAGTGACAAGAACAAAGCTGGACGCGCCTTCGGATGAGGTTTTCTTTGGTGCGGCGTACCGCATGCTTCGCCGCATCGACGGGGAAATCGGTCGCATTGAGCTGATACAGGGGCAGCCGAGCGCATGGTGGCAGCCATTTCGAACGCAAGCCCCCGGGTGAGGTTCAGCCCGCTCCGAGCAGCTCCTTGCCGAGCGTGCCGCAGATCGCGTGGACTTCATCGACGACATGCGTGAGGAGCTCGTGGACGCTTGAGCCGACGAGCGGATCCTTGATGCGCGCTGCGACCCATGTGTCCAGAACGCGCAGTCGCTCGAGCGAGATGCCTCCGGGCAGGTCATGCGATTCAGGCGGGCGGATCACCGCGAGCCGATCGTATGCGGAGTGAACGCAATAGGAGATCGACCGAGGAAACGCGCTCTCCGAGATCAGGAACCGCGCGACGGCCTCGCTCGAGATGCGACCGGCCGAGCGCTTCATGTACGCCTCGGAGCCCGACAGTGCGCGGAGTAGGGTGAGCCACACCGCGGTCTCGATGATCTCGTTGCGGCGGGGCAGGGCGGTGAATGCGTGGTGGTGCACGTCGAGCATGCGCGCGGTCTGGCTCAGGCGCTCGAGGAGGACACCCAGCCACACGAAATCGAGCGGCTCGTCGTGGAGCATCGTCGAGCGCAGCAGGCCGAGCGTGAGCTGGGTCGAGCGACGGACTTGTTGATAGAAGCTGTCGCGCTGCTGGGCGTACTGGTTCTGCGCGTCGGTGCTCGTGCTCCACAGATGGAGCTCGTTGACCGCCTCCCACGCCTCGAGCGAGAGGACCTCGCGGATCGAGCGTGCGTTCCAGCGTGCGCCGCCGATCGAGCGCGCGAGCGACACGCCGTTGGCCTCGTCCCACACCATGAAGCGCTGCACGATCTCTCCGTCGCCCCACGCGGGATGATCGTCCTGATCCTCGGCGACGCGGGTGAGGTATTCGTCCTCCTCGCCAGAGACCACGAGGATCGGCCGCCACACCTGGGCCGATGGCAGCTCGGCATCGAGCGCGAGGTGCATGGTGGCCGACAGCGCACGCGCGGTGGCCTCGGCGCGCTCGACGTAGCGGCCAAACCAGAAGCAGTGATCGGCGACGCGCGAGATCACGAGGCGGCGTCCTTCATGACCCAGGTGTCCTTGCTGCCACCGCCTTGCGACGAGTTCACGACGTAGCTGCCCTCGACGAGCGCGACGCGGGTCAGCCCACCGGGGAGCACCCACGGGCCCGAGCGTGACGTCAGGATGTACGGCCGCAGATCGACTCGACGCGGCTCGACACTGTTGCGTTCGCCGATCCAGGTCGGGCAGCTCGACAGCTCGACGCGATGCTGCGCGATGTAGCGGCGCGGCTCCGCGATGATGCGGCGGCGGAAGTCGTCGCGCTGCTCGGCCGTGGATTGCGGGCCCATCAACATGCCGTAGCCGCCGGCCTCGTCGACGGCCTTGACCACCATCTCGCCCAGATGCTCGAGCACGTACTGGCGATCGTCGTCGCGCAGGCAGACGAACGTCTGGACCTGGTCGAGCAGCGCTTCCTCGCCGAGATAGAACTTCACCATCGCAGGCACGTACGGATAGATCGCCTTGTCGTCGGCGACTCCATTGCCCGGCGCGTTCGCGAGCGCCACGTTGCCCGCGGCGTACGCACGCATGAGGCCTGGCACGCCGAGCACGCTGTCGGGACGGAACACCTCGGGATCGAGGAACGCCTCGTCGGTGCGGCGATAGATCACGTCGACGCGGCGCGGGCCGCGCGTGGTGCGGCAGTACACCTTGTCTTGCTCGACGACCAGATCGGCCGCCTGCACCAGCTCGAGCCCCATCGTGCGCGCGAGGAAGCTGTGCTCGAAGTAGGCGGAGTTGTGTGGGCCCGGCGTGAGCACGACCGCGTTGGTCTCGCCATCACCCGCCGGCGATACCGAGCGCAGCGTCTCGGCGAGGCGCGTCGGATAATGATCCACGCGCTGCACACGTGCGGCGTCGAACACGCGCGGGAACATGCGCTTGCTGATCTGCCGGTTCTCGAGCACGTAGCTCACGCCCGACGGCGTGCGCAGGTTGTCCTCGAGCACGCGCCAGGTGCCCGTCGGATCGCGAATCAGATCGATGCCCGAGATGTGAATGCGCACGCCGCCCGGCGGCTTGATGCCGCGCAGCGCCGGGATATACGCGGTCGCACCCGCGAGCATCTCGGCGGGAACAACGCCGGCCGCGACGATCTTCTGCTCGCCGTAGACGTCGTCGAGGAACATGCCGAGCGCGCGCAGCCGCTGCTGTAGGCCGCGCTCGAGGCGAGCCCAGTCGGCGCCTGCGATCAGGCGCGGCAATAGACAGAACGGAAAGATCTTCTCGGTGCCGCGCGAGTCGCCGTAGACCGAGAACGTGACGCCCTGCTGGAGCAGTGCGCGCTCGGCCAGTGCCTGTGCGCGTGCGAGCTCGTCCTTGCCGATCGCGTTGAGCAGCTGCGCGACGCGTGCGAACGGCGGCCGCGGTTCACTGGACGCAAACATCTCGTCGAATGTCCCGTCCAGCGCCGGGTACTGATCGAACAACCGGCCAGCACCTTGGCTCTGGCTCTGGCTCTGGGACATGCGCCGCATCGTAACGCAGCGCGCCGCAGATCAGATCACGAGCCGGCGGGAGCCGACACGCGCAGCGTGAGATCGAGCGACTCGCCGCGACCATTCTCGAGCACGTCCAGCTTGACCTCGCCATCCGCGCCCGGCCCGGCGGTGAGCCAGATCGTGCCGCCCCACGGCAGCGCCGCGCACGCTTGCAAGATCAGCTCGAGGACCACGTGCTCGAGGATCGCGGGCTCGCACTGAACGGGCGGCGTGTCTGCCGCGACGATCGGCACCAGCTCGACGATGTCGGGGATCATCACGCGCAGCTGCGCGATCGTCCTGGGCAGCCACTCGCGCAGATCGAGGGTCTCGGTGCCGCCGTACATGCGCTCGCGCGAGCGCAGGTGATGCGCGAGTGCCTTCGGACCGGCGTGCGGCGCATCGCGCTCGAATGCGAGGCGCTTGGAGTGCGAAGCGATCTGATTCATGCGATCGAGAGGCTCGCTCTTGCGCGCGGCCATCGCGCGCAACGCAGTCACGAGCGCGGTCTCGGTCGTCACCTCGATCACGATGCAGCCCTTGGGCTCCGCGAGCGACACGAGCGTCTGCAGCTCGAGGAACGGTATCTCGCCGACGACCACGACATCGATCGCTTCGGACCACAGCACCATCTGGGTGCCGTACACGTCCGGGGCCGTCGCGCGGACTTCGATCCCCGGCAGCTCGCACAGGAGGTCGGCCAGGTCCGCGCGGCGCTCCGCAGATGGATCGACAACGAGGATGTTCATATGTTTAGTGGACGCGGAAACTTCTAGATCGGCTCGTCCTTGTTCGTCCGATCCTTGCGTCCGCGTTTGTCCTACGCGCAGAACGTGCGCGCCGCGGTCAGAGAATGCCCGCGCGACGCAGATCGATCGTGTACGGACGCGACTCGGTCCAGTACGTGGCTGCGGTCACATCGCCCTCGCGCGTCGTGATCTTGATGCGTTCGTTGCGGCGGTCCAGCGCCTCGCGCTCGTCGGCCGGCAGCGAGGGATAGGGGCCGCCATGGGGGCGCCACGCCCACAGCTCGATCGTCTGAGCGCGCCCCTGCCACGCCCACTCCATCGTGAATGGATCGTTGACGGGCAGGCCCGGATGCAGACCAGGCGACGGCTGGAACACGCGGTGGCGCACGCCGATCGCGCGCACGCCCTCGCCGATCGGGCGCAGCTTGGCCCACTTACCTCCCACCACGATGCGATCGGGACCGGGCCCGTCGAGCGAGATCTCCCAGCGCTGCGTCGAGGCATCGACCCAGCGCGCGGGCTCACGCTCCTGCGAGGCAACGTCGCCGACGAGCGGCCAGAACTCGAGAGCAGGCCGCAGCGTGAGCGTCGCGTCGCCGAGCCGGCACGTGATGCCGGGCGGACGCCACGCCTCGAGCTCGCGGCGGAGCAGCGCAGGCATGCCGAGACGATGCTCGTCGAGATCGCCGAGCACGAGGCGCAGATCGCGATGCAGCGCGGCGGGTAGTGCGAAGTGATCGTGCAGCTCGTCGTGGTAGTCGATGAGCGGCTCGCGATAGTCGGACACCGCGAGCCGCGCGACGAGCGAACGGAACAGGGCGGCGAGCGCGACGAGCATCCCGGGCCGCTCGGGCATGCGGATCGCGCGCAGCTCGACGACGCCCATCTTGCCGTGACGCGGGCCGTGGATCGCGATGTGCGGGTTCCACAGCTTCTCGACGTTGAGCTCGGCGCGATGCGAGTTGCCGGACGGGTCGACGAGCAGCGGACCGAGGCCGTGCCACAGCTGCTCCGGCGACAGCTCTCCCTTGTCGGCGAGATGCTCGAGCCAGTCGAGCGAGAGACCGAGCTCGTCCCAGCGCTCGCGCGTACCCTCGTCGGGGCGCGGTCCCTGCGATGCGGAGCCCACGCACTCGGACGCGAACCAGAACGACAGCGACGGATGATTGTTGAGGTAGCGGATCAGTGCGGGCAGCACGTGCGGATAGCGGATGAACGGCGACTTCTCGGGCCGCGCGCCGCCGAGCGTGATCTGGCCGCCACCACCGGAGTCGATCATGTCGCCGTTGAAGCGATGCCTCACCGGTGCGAGTCCGGCCTCGGTTGCGGCAGCCCACACATCGCGCGCGTGTGTGTAGAACGAGCGCGCGTTCGGGCACGGCGCCATGTTCACCTCGACGACACCCGGATCGGGCGTGACGGTGAGCCAGCGATCGTCGCCGAGGTCCTCGGGCGGTGGCGTCTCCTTGGCGTCGAGCGCGACCCGCGCGCCCGGCGTGGTGCCGAAGTAGCCCTCGCGCCAGCGCACGCCGAATGCAAAGCGCGCGTGATCCTCGCCGGGATACTGGCGACCGGTCACGCGCGAGACACTGGCACCGGGCAGGCGATCGGCGAGATGCGTGGCGAGGGCGTGCGCACGCGCGAGCTTGTCGTCGCCCTCCGGGGTGTTCGCCCACGCCGCGTGGTTGGACTCCGCGCGGGTGAACGTGGGCTCGGCCCCGACCCAGACGTCGACGCCGCGCCGAGCGAGCAGCTCGTCGTGCACCGCCAGCGTCGCGTCGAGGTCGTCGCTCACTCCGTGATCCAGTCCTCCGCACGCGGCATCGGTTTGCCCGCATCGAGGCGGCGCAGGTCGAGCGTGTACGGCTGCTCGGGGTGAGGACTGACAGGACGCGCTCGCAGCGGCCACGGCGTGGCGCCTTCGAGCGTGAAGCGCTGCGCGCGACGGGCCGTGGCCTCGACGCGAGTGAGCGGCGGGGCATCGAACCCCTGACCTTCGGGATGCCACACGTGATACGCGCCACCGACGACACCGCGGCGGGCCCACACGTCGACGACGTCGATACGCACCGGGTGATGGATGCCGAGGTGCGGGTGCAGCGCGTGCGGTGGGCACCACGCCCGGAAGCGCACGCCACCAACGCGAACATCGCGACCGGATGCGCGACGCATCGGCAGCGTGACGCCGTTGACAGCGACCACGTAGCGCTCCTCGTCGAGCCCGTGCGTGCGGATCTCGAGGCGTTCCATCGACGAGTCGACGTAGCGCGCGGTGCCGGTCTGCGTGGCTTCTTCGCCGAGCACGTGCCACGGCTCGATCGCGTTGCGCAACTCGACGCGCGCGGTGCCGACGTCGAGCGTGCCGACGAGCGGGCAGCGCAGCTCGACGAACGGACGGAACGCCTCGGCCGGCAGCGTGACGCCACACGCAGCGATGTGCGCGAGCACGTCCTCGAAGTCACGCCACATGTAGAACGGCAGCAGGAAGCGATCGTGGAGCTCGGCACCCCAGCGCACGAGCGCGTGCTTGTAGGGCTGCACCGCGAGCGCGGCGAGCAGCGCGCGCACGAGCACGACCTGCGCGGCGGCCATGCGCGGATGCGGCGGCATCTCGAATGCGCGCAGCTCGACGAGGCCTTGTCGGCCGTACGGTGTGTTCGGCTCGAACAGCTTGTCGATCGAGATCTCCGCGCGATGCGTGGAGCCGGCGACATCGACGAGCAGGTTGCGCAGCAACGCGTCGATCTCCCACGCGGCGGGACGCGCGCTCTCGTGCAGGCGGGGCAGGGCGATCTCGAGCTCGTACAGCGCATCGTGGCGCGCCTCGTCGACGCGCGGTGCCTGCGAGGTCGGCCCGACGAACAGGCCGCTGAACATGTATGACAGCGACGGGTGGTGCTGGATGAACGTGATGAGGCTCGCGATCGTGTCGGGCCGCGTGAGCCACGGTGACGCGAGCGGCGTCGGTGCACCGATCGTGATGTGGTTGCCACCGCCCGAGCCGGCGAGGCGACCGTCGAGCATGTAGCGCTCGGCGGTGAGACCGGTGGACAGCGCGGCCTCGAACACGGTGGCATGAAGCTCGGCGGCTTCACGCGCGGTGCCGGTCGGCGGCAAGTTGACCTCGAGCACGCCCGGATCTGGCGTGACCGCGAAGCGCCACATGTCCGGCGACGGCGGCGGGCCGTAGCCTTCGAGGTGGCAGTCGATGCCGAGCTTGCCGCGCGTGTCGTCGAGCGCGGCGATCAGGTCGCAGAAGTCGCTGAACCGTTCCGTCGGCGGCACGAACGCCCACAGCTCGCCATCGCGAACCTCGAGTGCGAGCGCGGTGCGGATGGCGAGGCCGGGCTCGCCCGCGGTGAACGCAGCAGTGCGCGGCGCGAGGCGGCGGCCCATCATCACGTCCTGCTCGGCTGCGTCGGTGGGCTCGCGGCGCGGATCGGGCTCGTCGGGCGCGTCGGCCCACAGCGAATACTTCGGGGCGTAGGCAAGCGAGCCGAGCGGCAGGCGCAGCCCCATCGGACTGTCGCCGGGAACCAGGAACAGATGGCCACGCCGGAACTGCCACTGCGTGGTCAGCCACGTGCTCGTGGTCGCGCTGCGACCGAGCGGCAACACGTAGCCGCGCACGCTGCCGACACCCTGACCCAGGATGCGCGCGAGACGGCGGCGTTCCTCGGGATCATCGAGACCGGCCTTGCGCGGATCGATGTCGGGCGGCAGCTGCGCCTCGGAGCGCACGACCTCCCACGGATCCTCGTAGGCGGGATGCAGCTGCGGCGGGATACCGAGCCGCGCGCACAGCGCCTCGCCGAAGCGCTTCACGTCGTCGATGTTCGCGCTCGTGCGCACCTCGCGCTGCGGCCACAGGGGCGTGCGGTCGCGCCGCGCGATCACGTCGAGCGCCCAGCGCGGCAGGCTCTCGCCGGGATAGTGCTTGCCGGTGCGGTGCAGGACAATGGCACCCGGTGCGAGGCGCTCGCGCAGCTCGTCGGCGAGCTGGCGGCCACGCTGCCACTTGTCGGGACCGAGCGCGCCGCCCTGCCATTCGTCGGCCGCGACATTGTCGCGCGCGGTGAACGTGGGCTCGCCACCGACGGTGACGGTGAAACCCGCAGCGGTGAGTGCAGCATCGGCCTTGTCACCGGCGGTGAGCAGCTCCCCCCAGACCTCGTCGGTGAACGGTGCAGTCGGGCGTGCTTCGTGGCCCAGGCGCGCGATCGACGTGGAGAACTCCACGGCGCTGGCGCCGACACTGCTGGTGCCGTCGAGCGCGGCCGCGTGCGCGGGCGTGGCCGTTGCGGCGAGCGGGATGTGGCCCTCGCCGGTGAGCAGGCCACTGGTGCCGTCAAGGCCGATCCAGCCAGCTCCAGGCACGAACGCCTCGGCCCACGCGTGAAGGTCGACGACATCGCGCGACACGCCCTTGGGCTCGTTCGGGATCATTCCCTCATCGGTGAGCTGGATCAGATATCCGCTCACGAAGCGCGCCGCGATCCCGCGCGCACGCAGCAGCGCGACGAGCAGCACGGCGCTGTCGCGGCAGCTACCGCGACCATTCTGCAGCGTCTCCTCGGGCGTCCACACGCCGGTCTCGTTGCGGATGACGTAGTTGACGCGCTCGCGCACGAGCCGGTTCACCTCCACGAGCATCGCGACGGTATCGCCGGTCGACGGCACGAGCTCGAGCAGCTCGATCGCCTTACGGCCGACGCGGTACGCCGGATCGGTGACATCGAGAAAGGCGGTGAGCTCGCCGGCGAGGTCGTTCGGATACGTGAACGGCAGCTTCTTCGCGGCATCGTCGATGAAGAAGTCGAACGGGTTGACCGGATTGATGTCGACCGCGATCTCGACGACGATCTCGAGCGCCTCGATCATCTGCCCCGCCTTGAACGTGACGCGTGCGACGCGGTTGCCGTGCGGATCACGCTGCCAGTGCAGACGGTGCTCCGGCGCAATGTCGAGCCGGTAGCTCTCGATCCGCGCCTTCGCGTGATCCGCGGGGCGCAGGCGGATCATCTGGGGACCCAGCAGCGCGGGCTGCGGATACGCGTATCGACTCCGATGCTGGACAAGTACGCGCAAGGTGGACCGTGTTTACCACCGGCCCCCTCGCTGCGCTGCCGGCTATGCC
This sequence comes from Haliangiales bacterium, assembly GCA_038322185.1. Classification (GTDB taxonomy): domain Bacteria; phylum Myxococcota_A; class Polyangia; order Haliangiales; family Haliangiaceae; genus JABFXX01. The sequence goes on along the minus strand of JBBQFU010000139.1, from coordinate 8,379 downwards.
ACTCGTTGCTGACGGGACTGAAGCTGCTTGAGCCGGGCCGCGTTCTGGCGGCGCGTGATGTCCTGAGCGAGGTGCTTGTTTCGCTCGAGCCAGCGGTTGAGGTCGAGTGCGACCACATCCGATGGGTGCGCCAGGTCGCCGGTCATCAGCAGATACACGGTGGCCAGCGCGGTCTCGATCTCCTGGCGTTCCCGATTGTCGTGCCGGCCCAGCTCCGCGAGCGCATCCTCCAGCTCGTTCTTACGCGCGATGACGCGCGCTGCGAGCGGCTGGCCGCGGGTCGCGTCGACGGTATTTTCGAGTCGGGCACTCATGAATCCACTCATCGCTACTGCTTTGGGACCGAGGTCGTCCACTCCTGCATCGCCTGCTTGCCAGGGCGATCGATGTGAACCTTGTCATCGACACTGGTGACCCACTCGAGCGGGATGTAGTGGTGCTGACCGGCGTCGTCCTTGGCGAGCTTGATCGAGCCGTGGCCTTCGATGTGGTCGACGGTCGCGAACTGGCCGTCTTCCGAGCACACGACAGGCATGTGCGGCTTGATAAGATCTTTTGCAGTCACTGCGTCCAACATGACCAGAGGTAGAGCACCGCGCGTGCCAGTCCGGTTCCGCCACACGCACCGCGCGAAGTCGCCCGACGGGCGGCCCGGCACGCCGCCGCACGACCTTCCTGGTGCATGGGGGCATTCCGCCTGACCTGGGCCAGAAAAGCCGGCAGATGTCGTCGAGCTCGCGATGCTCCAGACATGTGTCGCGGGCGCGCGGCCAGCTGTGCCAGCCACAAACGGTGAGCTCAGTCCGCGTCCTTGGCCGGCTCGACGATGTTCGCCGCCGGCATGCCATCGGCGCCCGCTGTCATCTCGAGCTTGTACGTGATCATCGTCCCGTCGCAGTCGAGGTCGCCAACCGCCGTGGCGGTGGCGGTCTTGCCATCGACGCTATCGTACGAGTACTGGAACAGCGACGGGTCGCTCATCTCGAAGTCGAGCGAGGCCCACACCGGGTTGGTCAGCCACTGTTCGGCGTTGGCCGCGCACTTGTGGTTCTCACCCTTGCAGCACGGCTCGGCCGGCGTCGGGCCTACCTTGCCAACGGGGAACGCGCTGGTCTCGACGAACGCCGACTTGAGGAGCTTGCCGAGCTTGTGGAGCTGTAGCTTCGCCTCGGTGGCTTTGGACTTCGACATGTAGTCCCCGAACGCCTTGCTCATGCACGCCTTGACCGCGTCACCGCCACTCGCGTCGACGACGCAGCGGAACATCGGGTCCTTCTTGATGCGATCGCCGTCGCGACACTCCTTGAGGAACTTGTCCTTCGCGTCCGCCGGCAGCTTCTTGTCCCCGGCAAGCTTCGCCATCGAGTCGGCGGTGCGGTCCCAGTACTGCTGGCACTCATCGCCGCTTTTGCACGCAGGGGCCGCAAGCAGCGCCGCCGGAACGAGCCAACCGAGCTTTGTCATCCGGCGACCATAGCGCTTTGCGCATCCGCATAATTAGTGCATATTCATGCAACGAATATGCAACGCCGTGTGGCCATCATCGGCGCCTCTGGATACACCGGAGTCGAGCTCACTCGCCTGCTTGCAGGCCACCCGAATCTCGAGCTCGGCGTCGCTTCCAGCGATCGCTGGGTCGGCGAAGCAATCGAGGCCCGCGTCGGTGCGCCGACTGCGCTGCGCTACGTGTCGAATGACGACGCGGTCGCACAGACCGCGAGCTGCGAGATCGTGATGCTCGCGACGCCGGCCGAGGTCTCCCACGTGCTGGTGCCGAAGCTGCTGGCAGCGGGTGCACGTGTCGTCGATCTGTCCGGCGCCTATCGGCTGCGCGATGCGGCGCTGTACCCCGAGTTCTACAAGTTCGAGCACGCGCACCCGGATCTGCTGGCGTCGGCGGTCTACGGGCTACCGGAGCTGTCGCGCGAATCGATCGCACGTGCGAAGCTGATCGCCAACCCGGGCTGCTACGCGACAGCCATCCAGCTCGCGCTCGCGCCTCTCGCCGCGCAGTTTGCGGCGCGGCCGATCGTCGACGCGATGTCGGGCGTGACCGGCGCGGGTCGCAAGGCCGTCGAGGAGTTCAGCTTCGCGGAGATCGCCGGTGATCTGCGTGCGTATCGCGCGCTCAAGCACCAGCATCGCCCCGAGATCGAGCAGCAGCTCGGCTGCGAGGTCACGTTCGTGCCGCACCTGTTACCCGTGCAGCGCGGCATCCTCGCCACCTGCCACGTGCAGCTCTCGAGCTCGGCGCGGACCGCCAGTGCGAGGGACCTCGCCGCGTTGTTCCAGGATCGCTATGCGCGCGAACCGTTCGTGTCGATCGCGCCGAGCGCCGATCATGTCGCGCTCCACGACGTGGTCGGCACCAACAAGTGCCGCATCGGCTGCAGCCTGTCCGAGCGCGGCGAGCTGGTGATCACGAGTGCGATCGATAACCTCGTCAAGGGCGCGGCAGGGCAGGCGCTTCAGAACGTGAATCTGATGCTCGGTCTCGACGAGCGCACCGGCCTATCCAACCTGCGGAGCTTCCACCCATGAAAGTACCTCTCGGGTTTCGCTTCGCTGGCGCACACGCGGGCCTCAAGGGCATCCGGCGCGACGTCGCGCTCGTCGTGTCGGACGTCCCGGCCGTGACCGCGGGCTGCTTCACGCAGAACCTGTGCGCCGCGGCGCCGATCCTCGACGCGCGGTCCCGCCTGCCGTCGTCGAGCGTGCGCGCCATTGTCATCAACAGCGGCAACGCCAACGCGCTGACGGGTGAGGCCGGGCTTGCCGATGTCCTCGCGATTCGCACCGCGTTCGGTGCCGCGCTCAACGTGCCGGTCGGCGACGTGTTCACCGCATCGACCGGGATGATCGGCGTGCGTATGCCGGCGTCCAAGATCACCGCGGTCGCGCCGGCGATGGTCACCTCGCTCACGATCGCGCCGGAGCCGGCGGCCGAGGCGATCCTGACGACTGACACGCGCACCAAGCTCGCCGCCCGAACGCTCGACATCGGAGGCCGCGAGGTCACGATCTCGGCGATCGCGAAGGGCTCGGGCATGATCGCGCCGGCGCTCGCCACGATGATCGCGATCGTCACGACCGACGCCGTGATCTCACCGGCGCTGCTCGACCATGCGCTGCGCGTGGCGATCGAGCCGACGTTCCACTGCCTCGTCGTCGACGGCGACATGAGCACGAACGACAGCATCTACCTGCTCGCGAACGGGATGGCGAAGAATCCGATGATCGAGACGGGCAGCCCCGAGCTTGCCGCGTTCATCGCGGCGCTCGTCTCGCTGTTCACCGAGATCGCGCGCGACATCGCATCGGATGGCGAAGGCGCGACGCGCCTGCTCGAGGTCACGGTCAGCGGTGCGCCCGACGCAGCGATCGCGCGCGACCTCGCCAAGTCGATCGCCGCGTCGAGCCTGGTCAAGGCCGCGGTGTTCGGCGCCGATCCGAACTGGGGCCGGGTGCTCGCCACCGTCGGCGCGCGTGCCGGGTCGCAGAGCTATCCCATCGACCCGCGCACGGCGAAGGTCACGATCCAGGGAATGCTGGTCTACGCCGGCGAGCCCGTGCTCGGCGATCCACCGGCGCTGCGCGCGAGGATGCGGGCACCCGAGGTTCGCGTCGAGGTCGAGCTGGTCGGTGGTAGCGCGGCCGCGACCGCGTGGGGCTGCGATCTCGGCTACGACTACGTCAAGATCAACGCCGACTACAGCTCGCTGATCGTGCAGAACGCCGATGGCCAGCTTGCCAAGGACGATCGCCTCACCAACTACAGCCCGAGCTTCAAGCGCAAGCTGATCGTCGAGGCGCTGTCGTACATCACGAAGTTCTCGGGCACGCGCTGCGTGATCAAGTTCGGCGGCAGTGCGCTCGCAAAGCCGGCGCTCGAGCAGGCGTTCTGCGATGACATCAAGCTGCTGCGTTCCGTGGGCCTGCAACCGATCGTCGTGCACGGTGGCAGCGGCGAGATCACGCGCACGCTCGAGAAGATGGGGCATCCGCCGTCCGAGTTCGTCGAGGGGGTCCGCGTGACCTCGTCGTCCGACCTCCAGGTTGTCGACATGGTGCTCGGGTCGCTCAACTCGCACCTGGTCTCGCTGCTCAACCTCGACGGTGCGCACGCGCTCGGTATCTCCGGCAAGGACGGCGCGCTGTTCCGCGCGAAGAAGAAGCCGTCGGTCGGCGGCCGTGACCTCGGCCTGGTCGGCGAGATCACGCAGGTCAACGCGAGTGTCCTCGAGATGCTGCTCGGCCAGGGCTACGTCCCGGTGATCACGCCGCTCGCGCTCGGCGAGGATGGCCAGAGCTACAACGTCAACGCCGACGAGGCAGCGGCCGCGATCGCCGTCGCGCTCAAGGCGCAGAAGCTCGTCTACATGATCGACCATGCCGGCATCACCGAGCACGGCGAGCTCGTCACCGACCTGACGTCGGCCGATCTCGATCGCAAGCTCGCCGACGCGACGCCGAGCATGCGCGTGAAGCTGGCGGCGATGACCTCCGCCCTGCGCGCGGGCGTAGGCCGGGTCCACGTGATCGACGGGCGCACGCCGCACAACCTCATCGCCGAGTTGTTCACCGACCGCGGTGTCGGAACGCTGGTGACTCCGTGACGATGACCACGCGCGAGCGTCGCGCCGAGATCCGCCAGCTGATCACGAGCCGCGCGGTCGCCACGCAAGAGGAGCTGCGCGCGCTGCTCGCCGATCGCGGTCACGAGGTCACCCAGGCCACGCTGTCTCGCGACCTCGCCCAGCTCGGCGCTCGTCGTGCTGCACAGATCGGTGGCGGCACGAACTACGAGCTACCGGACATGCCGCGCGCTGGAGCGCCGCTGCTCGAGGAGCTCGTCCTTACGATCGACGAGAACGGCACGCTCGTCGTGGTCCACACGACCTCGGGGGCGGCGCAGGTCGTGGCCGGCGCACTCGATCGCGCGCGCCTCCCCGAGGTGCTCGGCACGATCGCGGGCGACGACGCGATCTTCATCGCGCCCGCACGCGGCGTGTCGACGACGAAGTTGATCCGCAAGCTGCGCGAGCGAATGGCGACGCGCTAGCGACGTTCGGGGCGGCCGAGGCCGAGCCGCTGATGATCGGCGAGCGTGCAGCGGTTCTGAACCACGGTGATGCCCGCGTCCTCGAGCGTCTTCGCCGCTTCGTCGTTCTTGATCCCGAGCTGAAACCACACGACCTTGGGGCGCGGGTCCATCGCGAGGATGTCGTCGAGATGGGTTGGAATCAGCTCGGCGCGGCGGAACACATCGACAATGTCGATCGGCTCACCGATCTCGGACAGCGTTGCGCGGACCTTCTCGCCGAACAGGGTCTCCTCGATGAACTGCGGGTTCACACCGATGACGCGGTAGCCCTCGTCATGCAGATATTCCGGCACATAGAACGCCGCCTTCTCTTGCTCGCGATGGATCCCTAACACCGCAACCGTCGGCGATGCCGTCAAGATCTCCCGCAAGCGGGCGTCATTGATGGTGGCCATGGCCGAAACAGTACCAAGCATCTGCTAGAGAGGAAGGGTGACGACCTGGGGGCGGGTACTGATCTCGACTGCACTCGCAGCGTGCTCGTCGCGCACACCCAGCGAGCGCGAGCGCGCACTGGAGCGAATCCCCGCGACAGCACAGCTGATCTTGTCGGCGGATGGCGCGGCCCTCGGATCGACCGCGTTCCGCCGTGTGGTCGACTCCCTGATTCCTCACGTTCCGTCGAGCCTGGCGTGCGTCGCCGAGGCCGCGGTGACAAGTGACGCCATCGCGGTCGGCGTGCAGCTTCACGTCGGCACCACGATCGTTCTCGTGACGCACGCGACGGTCGAGCGCTGCCCGGCGCTCAGCAAGATCGCCGATCACGTTTGGATCGCGACCATCGGTGCCGGCGCGCCGGTGAGCGAGCGCGTGAAGTCGATGCTCGCGGCGCCGGTGTGGGAACGCGCGCGGCCGTACCTGATTCGCGAGCCACTCGCGGTCGCTGCGGAGCTGCCGCACTTTCGGCTCGTCGGTGTCGCGCAGCCCGAGCCGGTCGATGCGTGGCTCGCCGTCGATGCGGTCGACAGCGTCGGGGTCGAGCGCGAGATCAAGGCGATGATCGATCGCTGGCGCACGCCGCCGACGATCGAGCTATCGGGCAAGCTCGCGCTGCAGCGCAAGGGCACACAGGTCGCCGTGCAGGCCGATGGTCTCGTGGTCGAGGATCTGCTCACGATCCTCACCGACACGTTGCGTGTCGTCGAGGCCCCCGCGGCCGCGCCGACACCCGCGTCCGTGTTTGCGTGTCCCGCGACGACAGGCAACGGTGTCGTGAGCTGTCACGACGGCACCCAGTACAAGGTGTCGTCGGTCGAAGCGATCGTGCGCGAGCTCGCGACCGTGGCCTCGGTCCCCGAGATCGCGGGCGGTGACATCGTCGGAATTCGTCTGACCGGCGCGCCGCCACGGCTGCTCCGGACGGGCGACGTGATCCTTGGCATCGACGCGCATCGCATCACACACTCGTCGCAGCTCGCGACGCTCGCCTCGCACCTCGACGGCAAGATCAGCCTCGCGGTGCGGCGCGCTGGTGTCGAGGCCGTGCTCGAGCTCGGCGAGTGAGCGTGGGGCTATATGCCTCAACTGCGGGGAGGCAATAGCGGGCCCTCGTCGTTCGTTGCATAGTCCTCGCGCATGCGTTCCGCCTTGTTTGCAGCGTTGTTGATGGTCGTTGCGTGCGGCAACGACAAGCCCGCCGTCGAGACGGCACCCAAGACCGAGCCGGTCGCCGACAAGGCGCCGCCGCCGCCCGCGGATCCTGCGCCGGTCGCGAAGGCGCCCGAGCCGCCGCCGACGCCCGAGCCGGTGAAGCCCGCGGATCCGGCGACCACGATCGCAGCGGGTGGTCACGACTTCACCGCCGAAGGCAAAGCGCTCACGGCCACCGGCGCGTGTGGCGACGGCACCGCGCCCGACACCGTCACCCCCGACCAGCTGAGCAAGCACTGCGACGTGATCAAGAAGGCGCAGGAAGCCTACGTCACCGGCTGGGTGAAGCTGGCGCGCGCGTTCTTCGAGGAGAAAGTTCCCAAGACCGTGCCCAAGAAGGTCGTGTACCCGTTCGCGGGTGGCGATCTATCGACCGCACTCACGGTCTATCCCGACGCCGACGAGATCACGACGCTCTCGCTCGAGCCCGCCGGTGATCCGCGCACCCTCGCGGTGCTCAAGGGCAAGGACCTCGAGCGCGCGCTCGGCAAGGTTCAGTACGAGCTCAAGTTCCTCTACCGCGTGAACTTCAGCAACACGCTGAACATGATCGAAGCGATGCGCGGTGGTGCACTGCCGACGCAACTCATCTTCGGCCTGTCGGCGCTCAAGATTCACGGCTTCGAGTTCGTGGGCCTGCGCTACTTCAGCCTGCAGGACGACGGCTCGATCCACTACCTCGACGATGCGGACATCGCGGACGCGGGCGATCCGGCGAAGGCCTCGACCGCGCAGAAGCGCAACATGGTGTTCTCGAATGCCGAGGTGCAGTTCCGCCGTCCGAACGGTCGCGTCCAGGTGTGGCGCCACATCCGCGGCAACCTCGGCAACGATGCGAGCAAGGGTATCGGCGACGGCCTCAAGAAGGATCCGCGCATCGTGAAGCACCTCGAGAGCAAGGGGCAGATCGCGGGCATGACGAAGGCCGCGAGCTACCTGTTGTCGTGGGGCGGTTTCTCGATCATGCGCGATTACCTGATGAAGAACGTGCAGTGGATGGTGTCCGACGCGACGGGCATCGCACCGAAGTGGGGCAAGGAAGGCGGCTTCGAGTACGAGACGTACGGCGGCTTCGTGAACCCGCACATTCCGGCAGGCACTGGCATCGCCGGGAACTGGCGCGCCGAGTTCAAGGCGCAGCCCAAGCGCAACCTCGGCTTCCGCTTCGGCTATTACGACAAGTCCGCGACCAACCACCTCATCATCATGAGAAAGAAGTCGTAGGCGCAGCGTCTCGCTGCTGTAGGACACGTCGGCACAAAGTCCCCACGATTTTGGGTTGTTACCCGCGAATGATCTCGGGTCAGCCCTTGTCAGATACTTTGATCCCCTACTATCGACCGCATGGGTGAGTCTCCCCGCGTGCGTCGACGCATCGCGAACGTCTTCGATAGCGGCACCGTGGCGACGGTCACGCGTACGGCGCGCAGTGCGCGTCGTGCGGCGGTGGCGGTCACGGGCCTCGCACTGGTTGCGGCTGCTGGTTATGGCGCGCAAGAGCACGAGCCGGCTCAGAGCTCGCTCGCGTCGATCCAGGTCGACCCGCGCGAACGCGTGGGCGGGCCCGCGCTCGCAACGACGCAGGAGCAGGTTCCGGCGGTGGCCGACCTCAGCGCGCAGTACAC
>JBBQFU010000138.1:0-23210 GCA_038322185.1 Haliangiales bacterium | reverse complement strand
CCGATAACGACAAGGACGGCATCCCCGACGCCACCGACAAGTGCCCGATGAAGGCCGAGGACCGTGACCGGTTCGAGGACGAGGACGGCTGCCCCGAGGGTGACAACGACGGCGATGGGATCATCGACGGTACTGACAAGTGTCCGGCCGCAGCCGAGGACTTGGACGGCTTCGAGGACGGCGACGGCTGTCCCGAGCCCGACAACGACAAGGATGGTCTTGTCGATGCGGTCGACAAGTGCCCGAACGAGGCAGAGGTCATCAACGGCACGAACGACGATGACGGCTGTCCCGACAAGGGCAACTCGCTCGTGGTGATGAGCCCCGACCGTTTCGAGCTCCTCGAGGGCGTGCAGTTCAAGGGCGCGAAGATCAAGAAGGAGAGCGCGAACGTGCTTGGCCAGCTGGTCGCGACCCTGCGCGCTCACCCGGAGGTCTTGCGCCTGCGCTTGACCGTTCACGTGCAGCCGACGCGTGATGCGGCCGCCGACCAGAAGCTGTCCGAGGCACGCGCAAAGGCCGTGCGCGAGTGGCTCGCCGACGGTGGCATCGATCCGCTGCGCCTCCAGAGCAGCGGCTTCGGTGGCAAGCAGCCGCTCGTGCCGCCCACGACGAAGGGTGCCGAGGAGATCAACAACCGTCTCGAGATGGTCATCCTCGAGAGGAAGTAGTCACTCCGTCCGCGCGAGCGCGACGCCGATGATGCGGGTCGCGCCGGCCGCTGCGAGTGGCTCGGCCGCCGCGGCGAATGTGGCGCCCGTGGTGACGACGTCGTCGACGAGGATCACCGCGCGACCCTCGACCGCGCGTGGATCGCGCACGCAGAACGCGCCCGCGAGGTTCGCCACGCGCTGTGCCGCAGAGAGCGTGCTCTGCGCAGGGGCGCCGCGGGTGCGTCGCAACACGATCGCCGGTCGCGGCAGTGCGGCGAGCGCGCAGGCGTAGGTCGCGAGTAGCCACGTCTGATCGAAGCCGCGTTGAAGCCGGCGTCGCCAGTGGAGCGGGACGGGGATCACGATGCCGTCGGTCTCGGCGACCGCGGCCGCGAGCACCGGTGACCACAGCGGTGCGAGTGTTCGGGCGACGTGCGTCGCGCCGGTAAATTTGAGCCGGCGAATCGCGGTCGCGAGCTGTCCGCCGAACCGCCACGGCGCGACGATCTGCGCGAGCGCACCGACGGCGCGTGCGTCACTCGCTTCGAGCAACGTACCCGCGCAGGCTGGGCACAGTGGCGTCTCGGTGAGCGTCGGACACGCGGCGCATTGCGGGCGAAACAGCCAGGGCAGCATGGCCCGTTGTCGACCGGAGTCGCGTGCGGTTTCGTCGTGCTACGGTGCAGGCGCTCCCGTCGTGATCGACCGCAGTTACGTCTACGACCCCACGTTCATCGACGCGACCTCGCGCGCCGACATCCTCGCGTGGCTCGCGACGCTCCACCCGCTGTGGGAGAAACGCTACTCGACGAAGCGGCCGCCCCCGGCGGGCAAGGAGCAGCGGTCCCTGCTCCGCCCGGTCTACTGGCTCGGCAACTGGCAGTTCGCGTGTCTGGGCTATTACGAACCGCCCAAGCGCATCAAGCATGTCGCGGTTGCGGCCGAGCCGTTCCCGCCGGTGCTCGCGCGGCTTGTGGCCAAGATCGAGAAGCGCGTGCATGGCGGGTTCCCGCCGAACGTGGTGCCGCGGCGCTGGCATCTCAACACGTGCCTCGTGAACTTCTACGGCGACCGCGAGCAAGGCGGCAAGTGGGTCGATGCCGCGCGCGTCGGCGAGCATCGAGACTTCGAGCCGGGGCCGGTGGCGTCGCTCTCGCTCGGCGAGCGTGCCCGCTTCCAGTTCGTGCGGCGCGGCTACAGTGATGCGCCGCCGGTGCGCACGCAGTGGCTCGAGGATAACTCGCTGCAGATCTTCGGCGGGCCGCGGTGGAAGGACGACCTGCTGCATCGCGTGCAGCGTGTCGACGACAAGCACAAGCTCGACCTGCCGCCGAAGGTCTCGGGCTTTCGCACGCGGCGCGTGAACTTCACATTTCGCTACGTCCCCGACGAGCACGTCGGGCCGTACGCACAGCTGCCGGCTGCGGCGCGCGATGATGTGCGCGAGTACATGGGGGAGCTTGCCAAGCATTCGCCGTTCTTCGCGAAGGCGCTCGCGCGCGGCCACTAGCGTTTGGTGATGCCGAACAGCGGCTGCGCCTTGGCTGCCGACGGTGGGTCGACGCCAAGGAGTGCAGCGAGCGTCGGCGCGACCTGCAGTGTCGAGCCCACGCCCGACTGTGGCGTCACACCGGGTGCCATGACGATGATCGGGACGCGCCGGTTGTCGTCGTTCGGTGCATCGTGGCCGGTGCCGAACTTCGACGTCGTGAGCATCGAGCCAGGACCTGGGTAGATGTAGATCTCGCCGGCATCGCCAGGAACGATCGCGTTACACACCGCGCGATCGACGTCCGTGCCGCCGGTGCATGCGGGATCGATCGTGTCGGAGCGCTGGGCTCCACCGATGCTCGGGATCGCCGCGATCGCCTTGACCGCGGCGTCGAGCGCACGCTGCCTGACATCGGCCGGCAGCTCGGCGAGTTTCGCCTTGAGGTAGAGATTGTTTGCGACGAGCCACTCGACCCACGGCCCCGTGACCTTCGTCTCGGCCTCGATCGCGCGGTTCACTGCATCCTCGATCTCGCGATAATGGATGCGACGCGCCGATGGTGACCGCGCGCGTTCGATGAGCGGTGTGGCGCCGTGATCGCTCGTGAGCACGACGGCCCACTGGTTTGCACCGACGCGTGCGTCGAGCGTCGCGAACAGCTGGCCGATCAGCACATCCAGTCGAAGCGTCAGGTCGAGCACCTCCCACGACTCCTGGCCCCAGCCGTGGCCTGCAAGGTCGTGCGCGCTGAAGCTGACCGCGAGAAAATCGGGAACCTCGTCGCGGCCGAGCTCGAGCTTGTCGATCGCGTGCGTCGCCGTCTCGGCCACGAGCTCGTCGGAAAACGGCGTCTCCTGCAGCGCGAACGCGGCCTTCGCGTTGCCCGCGAGGTTGTGCGGGAACACGGCGCCGAGGCCGTGGTTTGAATTCTCGCCGGCCGCATCGTCGGGGCCCTTCGTCTCGCGTGCGAGCAGCGCCGGATCCTTGGCCGTCCACGTGGCCTGGAAGTAGCGGCTCACCGGTGATGCCTTTGCGAGCTCGAGCAGCCAGGCCGGGGCCTCCGTGGCGTACGCAGGGCTCGTGGTCATGCCGCCGGCGCCGGGCTCGTACCAGATCGCGAGATCAGGTCGCCGGCCAGCCATCACGCATGCAGCGCGTGACTTGAACGAGATCGCAACCGACTTGCCGGCGCCGCCGGTGCCCTTGCGCAAGGCGTCGGCGACCCCATCGACGCGCAAGCCGATGCCCGAGGTTCCGTCATCGGTCGATAGCTCGGCGCCACCAAGGGCTGGGCCGACGACGAAAGGCACAGCCGCCGGGTCGTACTCGGCGGGTCGCTCGCGCCCCTCGGCGCGGCGATACCAGTTGTTGCCGACGATTCCGTTCACGCGCGGCACGGCGCCGGTGCCAAGCGTCGCATGACCGGGTGCTGTATGCGTGTTCGCGTACGTGAGCTCCGCTGCGTCGATCACGGCGCCTTCGCGGAGCGCACGACCGATGCCTGCGCCAAACAGCGCGCGTTGCTGCGTGAAGATCCAGGTCGGCCACTGATCGATCACGATCAATACGACGAGGCGCGGCTTCACGGCCGGCGTCGCCTGGGGCGGAACAATCTTCGCTGCCGGATGCGAGCACGCGCTCAGCATCAGGACAGCGGCGAGCACGCGCAGCACGCGGCAATGTAACGTGCCGCTGGGAGGAATCGCACCACCTCACCAGGATTCGGAATCCCGGGTCACGATCTACGTGCAGCGGCGTCGGTCTTTACGTGAAGTTGGGCCTTGGAATCTTCGCGCGATGCGCAGAGGATCGACCTGTGGACATGGCATCGCGCACCGCTCTCACCCGCATCGTTGTTCCACTGCTGCTCGGATGCCTCGGAACGGCATGCGGAGACGTGGCCGTACGGATTGACGCCGCCGTCGTCACCGAAGATGCGCCCGCGCTTGCGAACTGCCCTGTCGGGTGCCTGCCACCTGCACCGCAGGGCTGGGTTGGCCCGACGGCGCTGTATGACGGTCCGGAGAGCGCCAAACCGACCGATTGCCCGACACCGTACACGCAGAAGACGGCCGAAGCGCATGTCGGGATGACCGCGGCACCGGCGGCGTGTGCGTGCGGCGCCTCGGTCACGACGGGCCGCCGGTGCGACGCAGACGTGGTGACGTACAGCCTGAGCGGATGCGCCGGCAACAACGTCCTCCTCGAGGGCACCGCAACGACCGCGAGCTGCCTCACGACAACGAACGGCACGCAGGCGTCATACAGAGTAGAGACCCCGACGCTCGTTCCCGGAACGTGCACGTTCCCGAACGCGTCCGCAACCCTCCCGCCGGTTGCATTCGAGAAGGTCGAGGTCGCGTGTGGGCTTGCGCAAGCGGCGGCATGTGTCGCCCGCACGGACTGCGTGTCGGCCCCGGCACCCGCACAGCCGTTCACGCGCATGTGCATCCATCAGGATGGAGACGTGCCCTGCTCCAGCGCCGATTATTCGGAGCGCTTTGTTGCGCACAAGGCGGTCAGCGACACGCGCACGTGCAGCGCGTGCACCGCGACACCTTCCGGCGGTGCGTGCGGGACATCGTGGGGCAACCGCAGCAATGCGATCCAGTGCACCAACTTGCCGGCTCCGGCTGATAAGACCGCCGGGATCTGTTACCCATACGGCGGCATCGGCACGGTCGTGGATGTCGGAGCCATGGGCCCGTCGAACGCAACCTGCACGCCAACCGGCGGCAGCGCGGCCGGTACGGCGGCCTCAACAGAGCCCGTCACATTCTGTTGCGCCCCTAGTTGAGCTCGTGCAGTCAGGACCCTGGGGATTGCACCCAGCACATTCGCTTTGTAAGAACGACATCACCCCTAGGTGAACTGGTCCCGCTCGGTGGAGGAGACGGGTAACGCTCCCGCGAAGCTCTCGTTGCAAGCGAGTGCTCCAGCCTTCTGGCTCCCCCAATGGGCGGCCCATACGGAAATCGAATCCGTCTCACGCCGTAGACAGCGGCGCTGCGACGCCAGTCGCATCATGGGCCAACAAACTCTCGCGCCACCGATGGGGATCGAACGATGATGATGCGGAGACAACCGGGCAACATCACCAGATGCTTACGGCAGCGTAGAAACGAAATGCGAAGGGGACGAGGGAGTCGAACCCTCAACTTCTGGGCTCAAAAACCAGCGTTCTACCAATTGAACTAGTCCCCCAGCGGGGTCGAAGAGTTTGACGATGATCTGCAGGCGCGATCGGAAGGGGACGATGGAGTCGAACCATCAACTTCTGGACTCAGAAACCAGCGTTCTGCCAATTGAACTAGTCCCCTAGATGCGCGTGCCGATTGCCGTCGACACGCGCCGACACACGCGGTGTCAGTCAACGAGATCAGTCAACGACGCTGCCCTCGTCGCCATCGATCTCGCCCGTCCAGTACACGTAGTCGCGCCACGCGTCTGGGACCGAGTGCGAGCTCACACGGATCTGGACGCTCGGCATCCAGGTCGGGCGAGCCGGCGTGGTGAGCAGCTTCATGCCTGCCTGCACCGGCGTGCGGTTCGCCTTGCGGCGGTTGCACAGGTAGCAAGCGGACACGATGTTCTCCCACGTCGTCTTACCGCCGGCGGAGCGCGGCACCACGTGGTCGTACGTGAGCTCGTCGATCGAGCACTTCAGCGCGCAGTACTGGCAGCGGTAGTTGTCACGCGCGTAGATGTTCACGCGCGAGAACTTCACTGGCTTGGAGTGGCGCCGGAACATCTTGCGCAGCCGGACAACGGCCGGCACGCGCACGATGATCGAAGGGGCACGAATCTCGGTCTCGTACTCCTCGACGACGTCGACCTTCTCGAGAGCCAGCAGCGTCACTGCGCGCTGCCACGAGATGATCTGGATTGGCTCGTAGCCCTGCGTCAGCAGGAGCGTGCGGGTGGACTCGACATGCAGCACAGCTGCCTCCTCTTGGTAACGGCCCGCGAAATTGCGGGCGACGGTGCCGCCGGTCAGATTCGAACTGACACTACCTAGCTCCTCGGGCTAGTGACTCTGCCGTTGGTCTACGGCGGCATTCAACGAACGAAGCGGTGCCGCCGAGGAGATTCGAACTCCTACTTGATGCGCTCTGAACGCACTGACTCTGCCGTTGGTCTACGGCGGCATGTGCGTCGTGATCGCGACGCGAACGTGGGAGTGCTGGGACTTGCACCCAGTTGGCCCGAGGGCTCGCTGCTTTACAGGCAGGATCGGTATCTACACCGTCAACACTCCCTTGGTGTGATCGACTGGACTTTCACCAGCTAGGGCGAGGGTCACGACCTCGTGCCGCGTTTACTTTGGCTTCGACCACAGTCCGCCCGGGAGGATTTGCACCTCCAACCACTCGCTTATCAAGCGAGCACTCTGCTGTTGAGTTACGGGCAGGAGATCACCGCGCGGTCCAGGTGCGAAACGGGTTGTTGCTGAGCTATCGCCGCGCGGCGAAGAAACGATCAGTGCAGACGGTCGGATTCGAACCGACGACCTCTCGATCCAAGTCGATAACCCTCGTCGACGGCCCGTTTGCGGACAAAAAAGTGAAAAGGGTCTTAGCGCTCTCCCAGGCTGAGCTACGTCTGCATGCTGCGGTCTAGATGACAGGAATTGCACCTGCATGTCCACGCTCCCAAAGCGCGTGCCTAATGCTGTTCGGCCACATCTAGAAAAATCGGATCCTGACTACATCCCGAGAAAGGTGCCGTGCTGAAAAGTTGGGCATCACCCAACGGCTCTGTTGCCACACGGCGGCCCAGCTGCCGAAGCTGCTGGACGAAGCACACCGCCAAGGATTCGAACCCTGCCGCTCTCGATTTGGACTCGTGGCCGTGCACCAGCACGCGCGATGTAAATGGCGGGCGGAGGCGCGCGCTGGGTGTGTGAGGGGAAGAACCCAGCGCGCGCGGCCCGCGTGACCGAACTGCTCGAGTGCCAGATCGCTTCCCGATCGTCAGGCGACTCGAGCGATCGCGGTCGCCGTCAGGCAACCCACGATCTAACCGAACATCTCGAGCTGCTCGCCCTCGCAGAGCAGCTCGAGTGATCGCGCCCCGCACCGGGCGACGATCGAAAAGGGCGCAGACGGCCGGATTTGCACCGGCATCGACGGGGTGAATGATAAGCATCAACGGCGGCCCGCGATGCGGACGAAACTTGCCGACGCGTACACGCTTACGCGCTCCCGCTGTTCTGAAAGTTGAACTACGTCTGCATCATTCGAACGAACATCACGAACCAACTCGACGTGCAGGTTGCAGTCGAGTGAGAGATAGCTCAACAGACGGCCGGACTCTCACCGGCATTAGCGGCCCCAAGATTGTCATGCAACTAGCGGCCCGTTGTTCACGGACTAGTTGGCGCCGACGCATAACGCGCTAACGCACGCACCAAGGTACGAACGTGTCGCGCAAACCGCCGTCCTGTAATTAGACGACATCTGTTGGTCGCAGCCGATGGAATCGAACCATCACACGCACGGATATGAACCGCGGTAGTGCCCTGCACGGGCTGCGAGTTGCTGCGTGAGCAGCTAGACGGACAAGTTGTGGTGCTCAGCGTTGCTGGTCGTTTTCACGACCCGCCGACAGTTGGATCGGTAACTGAGCTCCATCGGCCCGCCTGGTGCCACCGTGAGGACTTGAACCTCAGCCAACATGCTTCGCACGCGTGTGTCCCATCCTTGGAACGGTGGCAAATCGAATTCGGTCTGCTCGAATTTGGTCGCAGTGGAGGGAATCGGACCCTGCATTCGTTCGCGCCTAACGAACGGACCACGCGCGCTGTTAACGCGCACAGTCGGTGTCTCACCAGAGATCACTGCGGAGAACAGATCGGCGTCCGCGGCGGGACTTGCACCCGCGTAGCTGGGCTGAAAAACCAGCGACCTTGCTGCTAGTCGACGCGGACAGCGTCGGCGCGTGAGAACCGCGCGTGGAATCCGTGACGGGATTTGCACCCGCGTAACCGGTTCGAGAGACCGGCAAACTAACTGCTGTTCTACACGGACAGAATCAACGGAACGGACCGGCCTCGTCGAGATCGACGAGCTCGGTCATGAGATGGGGATGGACCGGCATGCGGCGCACATCGCGGCAGTACCACTCGACGAGCCCACAGTCCCAGCACGCGTAGAGCTCGAGCATGCCGTAGCCGTAAGTGGTATCGAGGCTGACCTCGCTCGCGGCCGCGCTCCAGCCGGACATGAGAACCGAGGGTGCGTGAGTCGCGAGCATCGGCGCCGCGACCTGGCGGTTCTTCTGGGCAGTGAACTCGCGCGGGATGACGCGCGTGAACTTGCGACCCTGACACCGCGTGCACGACTGCGGCGGACGAAGGGCGTGGCATGGGAATGATGCCCAGCTCGTCGGCACATCCCTGACACGCCTGCATCGCGAGCTCGTGAGACGTTGTGACAGCGCGGACGTTGCAGAGGGCGCACTTCGTCATGCGCGGAGCATGCGCGAAATAGACGGACAAGTGATTGGAGTTGGGTGGCGCTTTCGCGCTTGCGCGCGCAGTGTGCCGGCGCTCTTACTCGACGTCGCCGAAGCGACTGCCGAGCAGTGGGCACGCAATGAGCTCTGGCCGAAGCCACAGCCTGCTGCTTCGCTATCTGAGTCGCCCCAGCGTCGCTACCTTAGGCCCGTTATAGTTACGGTAACCAACTGCCTTTCGGCCCGAGCGGGACTGGTTGGAATCGAACCAACATCCTTCCGTTTAACAAACGGCCGCTAGCACCAGCTTAGCTTCAGTCCCAAGTGCCGGTGGGTCTCCCCACCAGCAGCTGTCGTAAGCCGCGCCTTCACATCAAGCAGCGTAGGGATCTACGCGCGAGCGAAGTCGGCGATGACCGGGGGCGTCGACGTGTCGAAACCGACAACATCGAGCATCCCGGCGTCGTTCGGGTCAGCAACGCTGAACCCGTTCGACGTCATTCCAACCACGACGAGCTTGGCTGAAATGCCCCGTGCCTCACGGTAAGCCCGCAGAGCCTGCGCTGGGTGCACGGATCCAGCCCAGGTCTCGTTGTCGGTGTAGACCACGAACTGGTCCACATCGACGCGGTGCTTCTGCGCCCAGATCATCGGAAGGGCACAGTCGGTACCACCCATTGGGAGCGCCTCGAGCTCGCGACACACATCGTCCAACCGCTGGCGCGGCGAGATCGACAGCGTCGTGATGCCAGATTGACCACCACCCCACTGACCACCGTAACCTCCGCTCGCCGCCGTGAAAGCAACGAACGTGTGATCACGCTCCGTGGCCGCGGTCACGAGCGCCATGGCGGCACTCGCGATTCGCGGCGTCAAACCGAGGATGCCTCCGACGCTACCGGTCGACATCGAACCCGAGACGTCGAGGGCGAGAAGCATTCGCTTACCCGCTGGCTCGACGATCCCGAAGCTCGCGTAGAAGGCGGCATCGAGAGCGTCCACGATCTTGGCGACAGGCTGCCAGGTGCCGCTGCCGCGCATGCCACGCCCCTGCTTGTAAGTCAGGAGCGCAGCGAGCACGCCAAGCGGATGCACGCGTGCCTGCTTCAGACGAGCGGGATCACGAAGCTGGCCGACGATCGTGTTGGTTGCATGCGAGGCCTGGGTGACCAAACCAACACGAGTCATCGTCGCCAGATTCCGGATCATCGCCGTCATCGGCATGGCAGAGAGCAGTGCGTCCCAGACCTCGGGGAACTTGAGCCACTCGGTCGGTACGCACTCACGTGGCAACTTCTTCTCGCGGATCAGGCGTGCACCAGCAAGGACATCGTCCATGCGGCGCAGCTCGTCCATCGCGACGATCAGCTCGAGAGCTGGGTCGTCCTTCGCGCCGTCCGGCAGCTCGCCTTTCACCGCCCACGAGAACAGCCGGTCGTGTGACGGCGACGCCGCGCGCGGATGCGCGAGACGCAGCAGATCACGGTTCGACCAACCGTCCCGCGACTGGTACTTCGCGAGCTGGAACGCGAGATCGGCGGCCGGCTTACCGTTGAACCACGCACCGATTGCTCGACGCATGCCACGGCCCCAGCCACCGAATCCCTGCGCGTACTCCGCGAAGTGCATCAGGTGCGTGCCGATCCGGCAGACCTTTGGCAGCGCGGCGTACGCAGCGCCTCGCGTGGCTTCATCGCCGAGCTTGGCAGCCATCGCGAGCGAAAAAATGGCCGGATCGTTCTTGGGCGCACGTCCCGTTGTAGAAATATCAACGATCCGGTTGATGGTACGAATTCCGTCGACGCCAAGGCAGCGTGCAACGACTTCCGCGTTCTCGCGGGTCAGTGCTCGCTCACCTGCGTAGAACGTGCCGCCCTCGGTTCCGAGGACGAGGAAGCGATCGAGTCGAGCCCAGTCATCGAGCTCCCAGGCGTAGCCGCCTGCCGAGTTCGGAATCTGGTTGGACCCCGGAATCGGTTCGCTCTGTGGCGTGGACTTGGTGGAGAAGTGCTTCGTGAACTTGAACATGACGAACCTTTCCGGCCCACCGGGGAGGTGGACACTCGTTAAGAGGAGTGCGGAGCGCGCCTTGCCTTCAGCGCTCACCGATGTCCGCGTGCTGTTACCGCGCAGACATCCATCGACTCGCAGGCAGCAGCTTCGCCGCACTACCTGTCGTGTCACTCCATTTACCTACGCAACGCCATTCGGCGTTGCTGCGCGCCCCGGCAAAGCCGGGACTTGCATCGAGCCCCCGAGAAGAGTCGAACTTCCACGAGACGGTTTACGGGACCGTTGCACTACCGTTGTGCGACAGGGGCGAAGTATCGAGCCGGCTATGGGAGTCGCACCCATCGCGATCTGTGTGGCGCACAAATCTGTCGCTACGAACAACCGGCTTGGTGGTGCCGCAGGGCCGGCACCGAGTTTTGTGAATCACCGTGGGCAGCGCGGGCTGCGTCCAGTGACTCGTCGCGTGGGATGGGTCGGATTCGAACCGACGTGAAGACTGGGTAAGAACCAGCTGCAATCCTGTTTTGCTACCAACCCGAAATCGTCCCACCCTCTGGAATCGAACCAGAACCTCTCGGGCTTCAGCCGAGCGCGCAGACCAACTACGCAAGAGTGGGATACGAGCGGTGCACGCGCTTTCGAGGCGTGCGTGCACCGCAGATCATCATCGTCAAACTCTTCGATTGTCAGAGAGGTCACCGAGGGCGAGCACGAGGCGCACCTCCGGCCTTGATGCCTCGGTTGTCACTCCGAGTGCACCTATCGCGATTCGAGATCTGGAATCAGATCGCGAGTCGCAAATTCAGTTGTTTGGTTGACGCCGGATGCGAGACCCGAAACGTCGAAGGGCCACCTGGTCTCCCCGGGTGGCCCTTCAGCGCGCTTGCGTGACTTGTCACGTCAAGTGCTGAAAGGTCCTCCGGAGGTGCCCTTATCGAATCCGACGACGAGCCCCTAGCTGAGCCGATTCGCCCACGACTGGATCGTGGGCTGCACCGGCATGGCGGCTTCGAGACGGATATGTGTTTGGCGGTTCAACACGGGGACTCTTCTCTGATGAAACGAATACGCGGGCGCAAAGGTTTAGTCAAACTGTTTCTCGACGAGAATTGCAAACCTGCATTGCTGTTCTGGTTCCGTCATCGTGGAGAACTGTCCAGTGCAACCATCGTGACCGGCGCGCCGAGCGAAAGCTCCACATGGTTCCGCCGACCTAGCAGCTCGCCACCCGCCTCGATCGCGGTTTCTCGGTCCAGCGCGATGGAAACCTTGTCGCACATGAAGTCCGAGACGTGATCGCTGAAATAGTCGCCGCGGAACGCCGCCGGCGTGTTCCGCATGATCTCGAACAAGCCCGCATCGCCGCAGCGCAAATGGAACTTGCCAGTCTGCGATCCCGCGAAGGCGAACATCTTCAGCCCGAATCCGAAGAACGGGATCGTCGCGCCAGCGACCAGCGTACAGGCGCCCTGCCACAGCATCTCGCCCGCGGGCTCGGTGCGACCGCTCGGTCCCGTGCGCTTCATCTCGATCGCAGGCGAGCCCGTGTTGGTCACGATCGCGTGCGGCCGCGTGGTCGCCGCGAAGCGCGGAACCGATCGCAACGCAACCGACAGCGCGTAGCGCGACGTGCCGCCCAGCAGGCGTCGCGCGATCGGAACGCGATCGACCATGCGACCGATCGCTTGCTGATCCTCCAGCAGCAGCGCATCGACACCCATGCCCACGAACGGTGCGCGCACGCCGAGCACTTCGATCAGCGGGACCGTGCGCCGCGATCCACCCCCGCGCGAGAGCCGCGCGAGATCCTCATCGACGTCATCACTCGCGCCGAGCGTGTCGGCGATCGCGTTGCCACTGCCGAGGCGCAGGATTCCGATCGCAGGCTCGGGCCGCCCCATGCCACGGCACGCCTCGCCGAGCAACGTCAGGCCCATCACGACGGTGCCATCACCGCCGCCGAGGACGAGCAGGTCGACGCCCTTGCGAACCTCGGCGCGGATCGTCGTGCGCGCCTCGTCCAGAGAGTCGGTGAACCGGACCCGCCCCGGCATCGCAGCCTCGAGCCGGGCGCGCACCCGACCGCGCAGGCCGCGTGCGTTGCCGTTCACGATCGCGACGGCCCTCACCGCCGCCACGATACCGGGAGATCGTCTAGGATGCGCGGATGCGAACGCTCCTACTGACAGTTGCTATGTGCGCGGCCCTCGTGGCCTGTAAGAAAGACGACAAGCCGGCCGCCGGCGAGGCAGCAGGATCCGCGGCGATCGCGGCCGGCTCGGCCGCCACGGCCGAGGCCGCGAACGCGATGGCAGCCGCAGGTAGCGCCATGGCCGCCGCTGGCCAGGCCGCTGCCGCCGCCGGTAGCGCCGCGGCTGCCGCCGGTGTTGCTGCCGAGGCCGCGGGTGCTTCGGCCCAGGCCGGTGCGAACGCTGCCGCTGCCGCCGCCAACATCGCCGCTGCCGGTGGCGCGCGTCCCGCGTCGGTCACCGACGCACAGGTCAAGGTCCTCGACAAGCTCGTCGTCGTGATGACGAAGATGGGCGCGAACATCACGGCCGCGGGCAAGGACTGCGGTAAGGCCGCCGACGCCGTCAAGACGGGCGCCGAGGAGCTCAAGCCGATGAAGGCCGAGGTCGACGCGATGGAGAAGTCGAGCAACAACGACCCCGCCGTGAAGGCGTGGTTCGAGGCGAACTACATGAGCAAGATGATGGGCGCGCTCGGCCCGATCATGCAGCTCGCGCAGACGTGCGGTACCGACCCGAAGTTCCAGGAGGCCATGAAGGGCCTCGAGATGGGCAACTAGCCCGCCGTTGACTGCAGCGCGCATGGCCCGCCGTCGTTCGCGCGCACACGCCAGGCGCCCCCGAAGCCGCTGGGGACGGCGGCTCCGGCTCGGACTCGAGGCGATCATCGTCGTGCTCGCGCTCGGCTGCACCGGGATGTGGTGCTCGCTGCCGAACACCGCGAAGCTTGCGACCGAGAACCCGACGTCGACAGCCTTCATCGATCTGCGCCGCGAGCAGGCGCGGGATGCCGGCAAGTCGTTCGTGCTTGCGTGGGACTGGCGCCCGATCGGCCGCATCTCGCGCTACCTGCGCGCCGCCGTGGTCTACGCGGAGGACGCGCACTTCTATTCACACGAGGGCGTCGACTGGGACGCGATCGAGAAGGCGGTCGAGACGAACTTCGATCGCGGTGAGCTCGGCGTCGGCGGCAGCACGATCACGCAGCAGCTCGCGAAGAACCTCTACCTGTCACCGTCGCGCAGCCTCATCCGCAAGGTGCGCGAGATGTTGATCGCGTTCTCCCTCGAGGACAACCTGAGCAAGCAGCGCATCCTCGAGCTCTACCTCAACATTGCCGAGTGGGGCGACGGCGTGTTCGGTGCGGAGGCCGCCTCGCGCAAGTGGTTCGGTCACTCGGCACAGACGCTCACGCCCGCCGAGGCCGCGCGACTCGCGATCGCCCTCCCCAATCCGTTCAAGCGCGCCCCCGACGTGCGCGACGAGATGCTCACCAAGAAGGCCGTGCGCATCATCCGGCTGCTCCGTATGCAGGGTCTGATCAACGGTGCACAGGAGCGCGAGGCACTCGACAGTGTTGGCGCACCGACCGCGCGCGTTCGTCCCGACAAGTCACTGCCGCCGCCTGCGCCGTGATCACGTTCCCATGAGGAACGTATCGACCGCAGTCGCGAAGCGCTCGTGCTGATCGAGGTGCACCCAGTGTCCCGCCGGTTCGATCGAGAGCCACGGAATCGACAGCTCGTCGAGGCGGTTGCGACTGGCCTCGCACAAGCCACCTGGAACACCGGCGACGAAGAGCTTCGGCACCGTGAGCGCCGCGAACCGCGGGCCGAGCGTGTTGCTGGTGCTGAGCTCGACGAGATCAAGCGAGTGGCGATGGAACACGGTCGGAGAAGCGAAGTTCATCGCGGCGTGATAGCCGCGCAGCTCGGGGCGCTTCGAACCATCGGCGTAGACCTTGGTGCGTAGCTCGTCGAAGCCTCGCGTGCGGAACCGCCCCACCGAGTAGCCGGCCGCCTGCGCGCTGAACGTGCAGTCACCGATGGTGAGGTTGCCGTCGATGTTGACCACGCCGCGGACCGGCGCGATCTCGGCGACGAACGTCGCGAGCACACCGCCCATCGAATGACCGATCAGTACCGCGGGCTGCTCGTTTGCGAGCCAGCGCGCGAGCCTTGCCGCGACGTCGTCGAGCTTGCTCGCTTCGTCGGGCCACGGCGACCGACCGTAGCCCGGCAGATCGACGAGCACATGCGTGTAGTCACTGAGCTCCGGCAGTACCGGATCGAAACCGGCGCTCGACTCGCCGAGCCCATGGATCCACACGACGGTCGGCCCATTGCCGGTCCGCCGGATCATCATCCCGTGCTCGAGGGTCCACTGCATCAGTCTGCGACCCTCACGCGAACACCTTGCGGATGCGGCCGAGGGCCTCCTCGATGTTCGCGCGCGAGTTGAATGCCGACAGCCGAAAGTAGCCCTCGCCGCCCGGGCCGAAGCCAGCGCCGGGCGTGCCCACGACTTGCGCCTTCGTCAGCAGCTGATCGAAGAAGTCCCACGACGACGCGCCCTGCGGCGTCCGGATCCAGATGTACGGGGCATGCACGCCGCCGAAGATCGTGAAGCCCGCGCCGCCGAGACCCTCGCGGAGCAGGCGCGCATTCTCCATGTAGAAGCGGATCTGCTCCTGCGTCTGCTGGATGCCCGCCGGCAAGTACGCCGCGGCTGCACCGCGCTGCACCACATACGACGCACCGTTGAACTTCGTGGTGTGACGGCGCGCCCACAGCGCATTGAGCGACACGCGCGTGCCACTGGGGTCGACGCCCGTCACTGACTTCGGCACGACCATGAACGCACAGCGCACACCGGTGAAGCCGGCGCGCTTGGAGAAGCTGCGCAGCTCGAGCGCGCACTCGCGGGCGCCCGGAATCTCGTAGATCGACCGCGGCAGCGATGGATCCGAGATGTAGCCCTCGTACGCGGCATCGAACAAGATGATCGAGTCGTTCGCGCGCGCCCACGCGACCCACTGCTCGAGCTGCGCGCGCGTGGCGACCGTGCCGGTCGGGTTATTCGGCGAGCACAGGTATGCGACGTCGACCGGCTCGCTCGGCGGATCGGGCTGGAACCCATTTGCCTCGGTACCGACGAGATAGACGAAGCCCGGGTAGCGACCGTCCGCACCAGCGGCGGGCGTGCGCCCCGCCATCACGTTGGAGTCGACGTAGACCGGGTAGACCGGGTCGGTGATCGCGATCTTGGCGGCGAGCGCAAAGATCTCCTGGATGTTGCCGCTGTCGCACTTGCTGCCATCGCTGACGAAGATCTCGTCGGCCGCGACGTCGATGCCGCGCGACGTGTAGTCGCTCTCGCGGATCGCCTCGACCAGGAAGTCGTAGCCCTGCTCGGGGCCGTAGCCGCGGAACGTCTCGCGGTTGCCCATCTCGTCGACGGCCTTGTGCATCGCTTCGACGATCGCGGGCGCGAGCGGCTCGGTCACGTCACCGATGCCGAGGCGAATGACTTTGGCGTCGGGGTTCGCTGCCTGGTAGGCGCGCACGCGGCGACCGATCTCGGGAAACAGGTAGCTCGCAGGAAGCTTGGCGTAGTGCTCGTTGATCCGGGCCATCTCGGCCCCACCGTATCCGAGCAACCCTTCTGCCGCCAGCGTTCGTCTGACTCGTCGTGAAGTGGTTGCTGGTTGTTGTCCTGGCGGTCCTCGCGGGCTGCTCCCCGCCCGATGTCCGCGTGCGGTATCCGGCGCAGCCGGATCTACCGACCGGGACCTTGGTGCTCAAGCTCACGCAAGCCGCCGAGGGCGTCACGGTCGCGATCAACGGAGTGCTCGTGGTCGACGACGCACACACCAAACGCGTCCAGATCGACGGGGTCCCCGCAGGAACGCGCGAGATCGTGATCGCGGCGAACGGTGCGGATAAAGCATTCAACGTCTGGATCGACAGTGAGCGCCCAACCACGGTGCCACTCGGGGTGCCCGACGAAGGTTCGAGCTTCGTGAAGACACTCGCGGGCTCGCTGCTGACGATTCTCGTGTACTCGCTACTCCACTGAGATCGGTGGCACGCGTGATGCTCGCGACTCGCTCAGGAGGAAACCTCATGACGAAACTTGCTTCGACTGGTTGGGCCAGCGTTCTGCTCGGCCTCGCGCTCATCGGCACCGCTGCTGCGCAGACGGCGCCCACTGAACCTGATACGACGACCACCACACCCGATGTGGACGCGGACGTAGACGCGGACACCACCACGCCTACGACGACGGATGACACGACGGTGACCACGCCGACGTCCCCGCCGCCCACGCCACCGGCGGACATCGACATCAACGTCCAGACAGCACCGCCACCGCCACCGCCGGTCGCTACAGACACGACGACTTATGTACCGCCCCCCATGGCCGACGACTACGACGACGCTGATGAGGGCATTCTCAAAAACCTGGGCTTCGGCATTGCCGCGGGCGGTGGTGCAGGTGGCTTCGTGAACGACTCGCTTCGCAACACGACGAGTGTCGGTGGCGATTGGGACGTTCGCGCCACGATTGGTACGCGCATGCCCATCGCGTTCGAGGGCTCGTACATCGGCTCAGCCCAGAGCATCGACGCGCTCGGCCTCGACAACGATGCAGTGCTCGTTGGCAACGGTGTGCAGGGCGCGCTGCGCTTCAGCGCGCCAATCGGCCTGCCGTTCAGGCCGTTCGCATTTGGTGGTGCTGCGTGGCGCCGCTACGATCTGACGGGGAGTGATACCAATCTCTCTGACGTCGCCGGTGCGGACGACGTGCTCGAGCTTCCCGTGGGCATCGGCATCGGGGGCAGCTGGAATGGCCTGATGCTTGACGCGCGCGGCGAGTATCGTTTCTCGGCCGACAATGATCTGCTCCCCGTCACCGAGGACGGCAGCGATTACGCCGAGATGGATCGCTGGGGCATCAAGGGAACCGTCGGAGTCGAGTTCTAGCTCGAAGATCTCGCAGACGATTTGCATTGAGAGCGCGCGGCGGCGGTTGATACCGTCGCCGCGTTGCGTTTCTGGGTGATCGCTGTCGCGATGATATGCGCGTGCACGGGCGGTAACGATCCGGTCAGGATCGAGCACACCGTCGATGCGTGCGCGCCGCTCGCGCTCGTGACCGCGGCGCCCACGGCGCTACAGCACGCGGGCATCGAAGGCGCGTACGCGTTGTGGCGCGAGCGTGGCGCACCCGCACTCGGCAGGCGCTCCGGCACCACGATGGAGATTCGCTTCGAGGACGCCGCCGCTGCGTTCCACGGCCTCTATGACGACCACGAGGGCGTGATCTACATCAACCGCAGCATCGAGATCGAACGCGCGCTGTCCGTCGTGATCGCACACGAGCTCGGCCACGCGTTCGGCCTGCCACACGTGCCCGCGAGCGAGCGCCAGAGCGTGATGAATTCAGGCAACCTCTCCACGGTGCCCACCGCTGCCGACCAGGCCGAGATCGAGGCGCTATGGGGCGCGTGCGCCGAGTAGTCAGTTCGAGCGCGCGTAGATGCTCCGCTGGCCGACGACCACGGCAACACGACCCAGGGCAGTCTCATGCTGCGATTCTATAATGAGGTAGAGTGCCCGACGCATGGCGTCAGAGCGCAACGACTTCATTCGCGACATCATCGACGAGGATCTCCGCACGGGGCGCCACACGAAAGTCGCGACCCGGTTTCCGCCGGAGCCCAATGGCTACCTTCACATCGGGCACGCGAAGGCGATCTGCGTCGACTTCGGCGTGGCGCAGGATTACGGCGGCACGTGCAACCTGCGCTACGACGACACCAACCCGACCAAGGAAGATGTCGAGTACGTGCAGTCGATCGAGCACGACGTGCGCTGGCTCGGCTTCGCGCCGACGAACGTGCTGTTCTCCGCGGACTACTTCCCGCGCATGTACGATCTGGCCGAGCGGCTGGTGCGCGAGGGCAAGGCCTACGTCGACGACCTGAGCGACGAGCACATCAAGGAGTACCGCGGCACGCTCACCGAGCCTGGTAAGCCGAGCCCGTTTCGCGATCGCACGGTCGACGAGAATCTCGATCTGCTACGCCGTATGAAGGCGGGCGAGTTCCCCGACGGCGGCAAAGTTCTGCGCGCGAAGATCGATCTGGCGAGCGCAAACATGAAGATGCGCGACCCGCTGCTCTATCGCATTCGCCACGCTCACCATCACCGCACCGGCGATCAGTGGTGCATCTACCCGATGTACGACTACGCACATCCGCTCGAGGACGGCATCGAGGGCATCACGCACTCGATCTGCACGCTCGAGTTCGAGAACAACCGCGAGCTCTACGACTGGGTGCTCGACAACACCGGCCCGTGGAACCCGCGCCCGCATCAGTACGAGATGGCTCGGCTGGTGCTCGAGTACACGGTGATGAGCAAGCGCAAGCTGCTCAAGCTCGTCGAGGATGGCCACGTCAGTGGCTGGGATGACCCGCGCATGCCGACGCTCGCTGCACTGCGCCGCCGGGGTTACTCGCCCGAGTCGATCCGCACGTTCTGCGACATGATCGGCATCGCGAAGGCGAACTCGCTCGTCGACATCGGCAAGCTCGAGTACTGCGTTCGCGACGATCTCAACAAGAACGCGCCGCGCGTGCTCGGCGTGCTGCAGCCGATCGAGGTCGAGGTCAGCGGAGACATCGGGGCCGTTTCCGCGGAGGCGCCGTTCTTCCCGCCCGATGTCGGCAAGCCTGGTTCGCGGCCACTCGCGATCAGCAACCGCATCTTCATCGACCGCGATGACTGGAGCGACGACCCGCCCGCAGATTACAAGCGCCTCGCGCTCGGTCGCACGGTTCGCCTGCGCCACGGCTACTGCATCACGGCCGAGGAAGTGGTCGCGCGCGACGGCGCCGGTCACGTGACCAAGCTGCGCGCGAAGGCCGTCGACACCGCGAAGGGGGCCGGCGTGATCCACTGGGTTGACGCCGCGACGAGCATCCCCGCCGAGATCCGCGTTTACGATCGGCTGTTCAAGGTGCCGCGCCCCGAGGAGGGCGGTGGCGATTTCCTCGAGCACATCGACAAGGACTCGCTCGTCGTTGCCAAGGGCGCGCGGCTCGAGGCCTCGCTCGCGACTGCAGCGATCGGCTCGCGCTGGCAGCTCGAGCGCGTGGGCTACTTCATCGTCGATCAGGACTCCAAGCCGGGCGCCATTGTCCTCAACAAGATCATCTCGCTCCGCGATGACAAGCCGGCTGTTGCGCAGGCTGCGCCGGCCGAGCGCAAGGAGAACGTGAAGGCGGCGACGCGGCCCAAGAGCAAGTCGCCCGCCGAGTACCGCGCCGAGACGCGCGTGCGCGACAGCGAGCTCGCCGCGGCCTACGCGAAGGCGCAGGAGCTCGGCATCTCGGCCGACCAGGCTGATCTACTGACCGGTGATCGCG
This sequence comes from Haliangiales bacterium, assembly GCA_038322185.1. Classification (GTDB taxonomy): domain Bacteria; phylum Myxococcota_A; class Polyangia; order Haliangiales; family Haliangiaceae; genus JABFXX01. Next base: position 3,131 of record JBBQFU010000138.1, on the reverse strand, counting down.
CGACCGCCACGCTGTTCCACGAGACCGCTGCGATCGTCGGCGATGCCGCACTCGTGGCGAAGTGGATGATCAACGAGCTCCCGCGTGCGCTGGGCGCTCGCGATCTCGCCGAGGTCACCACGGTCGACGCGGTGCGCCTGGGCGAGCTGCTCGGGATGGTCAAGTCGGGCAAGGCCACGGGCGGCGCCGCCAAGACCGCGCTTGTGGAGCTGGTCACGACCGGGAAGGTCCAGATCACGGCCTCTCCCGCGGTCGATCTGGGGCCTGCCGTGGACGCCGTCATCGCCGCCAACCCCGACAAGGCGGCCCAGTACAAGGCCGGCAAGACCGGCCTCCTGGGCTTCTTTGTCGGCCAGGTCATGAGATCTGCTCCGAATGCAGACGCCGCGGCCGTCAACCAGGCCGTCCGGGACCGCCTCGCCTAACGATCGATGCCGGCAGGTCCCAGGTGGGGTCTTTCTTCCCATTGGAAACCGTTAGTTAGCTTCGATAGAGTACCAGCTGGAATGGTGAAGCTGCTCGCCCTCGCCGCCCTGCTTGCCGCTGGCTGCGAAGCCAGCCTGGCCGGCGACGGCACTGGCAGCAACAAAGGCACCGCCGACGCCAACAACAGCGGTGGTGGTACCGACGCGAGCACGATGCAGATCGATGCCGCCCCCGCGTGCGCGAACAATCGCAAAGTGTTCCTCGAGTTCCTCGGCGTCACGCTCACCGATGCCGCGTCGAGCGATGCCACGACCAACACCGCGCGCTGGCTCAACACGGCGAGCTCGGTGGTTCCGATGTGGCGTGCAGGCGGTGCGAATCGCGCGACCGAGATCCAGGAAGTGATCGATGGCGTGAAGTCGCGCCTCGCGGGCACGCCCATCACCGTCGTGACCACGCGTCCGGCCGCCGGACCCTACGTGATGATCGTGTTCGGCGGCGCGGCCACCGGTCAGGGCGGCACGGTCGGCACGATCTACAGCTACGCGACGGGCCATCACGACTGCGGTGACGTCACGAAGAGCGATGTCGGATGGGTCTCGGACATGCCCGGCGAGTCGACCACGTTCGTCGCGAACCTCGCGGTCGGTGCGATCGGCTGGGGCCTTGGCCTCAACGGCACCGTCATTGCGACCGATTGCATGTGTGGCTGGACGACGAACTGCGACTCGTCGGCGGCTGCGTGCTCGCTGTCGGCGAGCATCGCATCGTCGATCGGCGGCACCACCGAGACCGCCTGCCCGAATCAGAATCCGCAGAACGAAGTCGCCGCGTTCTCGACCGGCTTCTGCCAGTAGCGAGCGCGAGATTTCCGGCCGGTCACCGTCACGGCCTATGCTAGCGCGAGCGCCGAGCGCACCGCGAGCGCGCCGCCCGCGAGCAGCAGCACGACCCACACGACACGCTCGAATCGCTCGGCGTCGAGCTTGCGATGAACGCGCTCGCCGATGATCAGGCCCGGCACGATCGCCAGCGCGATCACGCCACCGGCCTCAACGACTGACCGCGTGTAAAGGTGGGCCGATGCGTAGTTGAGCAGCAGCGCGACATTGAGCACGAGCCACAGCACCGCGAGCGTCGAGCGGAACGCACGCTTGTCGGCGAGGCGGCGGCGCACCACGTACACGATCATCGGGCCGCCGGTTCCGAACAGGCCGTGCGCGATTCCACCGAGCACGAGCAGGCCGTACCTGACCGGTCGGGCGAGCTCGCCGGTGCTCGGTCGCGCGAGCTGGAAGATCGACAGCCCGACCACGAACACGCCGAACACGAGGGCCAGCGCCTCCTTCGCCGGAACGTGAAACAGCGCGAGCCCGATCGCCGCGCCGATACCGACCGCGGGTGCCACCTCGACGGCGAGGAGCCGCCAGGCGATCGACGACGCACCACGGCCGAGCAGCCACGCGGACAGCACCATGTTGAGCGGCACGAACGCCGGCAGCAACAGCTCGAGCGGGACCACCTGGGCCCCAATGCTGGCCGCCAGGACCGTGCCGCCGAAGCCGATCGCACCCTCGGTGGCGAAAGCGGCCAGCGCGATCACTCCGAGGATGACGAGGAGGCCGGGATCGAGTAGGAATCCGTGCATGACCCAGGCCGTGAGGCTCGAAAAGCTGTTGTATCGCAACGTCAAGGAGACGTGCGAGGGCTACGAGCTGCTACGTCCGGGCGATCGCATCATGGTCGCCATGTCAGGCGGCAAGGACAGCTACACGCTGTTCCACATCCTGACCAAGCTGGTGCCGCGCCTGCCGTTCACGGTGGAGCTGATCGCGGTGCACCTCGATCAGGTGCAGCCGGGCTACACCGGCGAGGGCCTGCGCGCGCATCTCGAGGGTACGGGCTGGCCATTCGAGATCCTGCGCGAGGACACCTACTCGGTCGTCACCACGCACATCGATGACAAGTCGACCTACTGCTCGCTGTGCTCGCGTCTGCGCCGCGGCATCCTCTACACGGCCGCCGAGCGCCTCGGCTGCAACAAGCTCGCACTCGGTCATCACCGCGATGACTCGCTCGAGACGTTTCTGCTCAACCTGTTCTACAGCGGCAAGATGCAGGCGATGCCGGCGAGCTACCGCACTGACGACGGTCGCTTCGAGGTGATCCGCCCGCTCATCGAGTGCGCCGAGAAGGACATCGCGGAGTACGCCGCCACGCAGTCGTTCCCGATCATCCCCTGCAATCTGTGCGGCTCACAGGACGGGCTCAAGCGCGATGCAATGACCGCGCTGCTCGGCGAGCTCGAGAAGACGAACCCGCACGTGCGGTCGGTGATGGCCAACGCGCTCCGCAACGTGCGCCCGACGCACCTGCTCGATCGTGACGTCGCCCGCGCGTGGGCGGAGCGCTCCGCCGACATCCGTCCCGCCGCGGTGACCGTGCCGCGCGTACAGCACGCTGCCGCCGAGCCCGTGTTCAAGGGCGGCAAGCTGCGCGTCGTCGACTGAAGCTACGGGACGAGTGCCGGTAGTTTCGCGTAGTCGGAGAAGCCGGTCGCCTTGTTCGCATACCCCGGCCCTCAAAGACCGTCGCAACAGGCCGACCCATCCACTGCAATGACGAAGCTCCCTGCCCTCCTGCTCGCCCTGACCGCGTGTGCCACCGAAGATGTCTCCGTCGAGAATCCCGGCAATCGCGGGTTG
>JBBQFU010000137.1:0-23214 GCA_038322185.1 Haliangiales bacterium | reverse complement strand
CATGATGCTGCTCGTCGCGCAGGTCGATGAAGCGACCTTCGGAGAGCGCGAACGCGGTGACCTCGCGGTGGCGATGGCTGACGCCGTAGACCTGCGCCTTCGTCTTCGCGCCGGCGGCGACGATCTTGTAGGGCTCGATCTCGATGCGCGGTGCCGCGAACATCACGCCGGGGACCGCTTCCTCGATCGCCTCGACATCGCGCTGGGACAGGCCGAGCGACTTCTTGCGGATCTCCTCGAGCTCCTCGGGCTTGAACGTCTTGCCGCGCACCACGACGTTGCGCGTGCCGAGCCGATCGATCAGCGCGAGCGCCTCGCGCTCGGCACCGGCGCCGATCGAGAGCATCGCGATCACGGCGCCGACGCCGAACATCATGCCGAGCATGGTCAGCGTGGTGCGCAGCTTGTGCTCGGCGAGGCTGCCGAGTGCGAGCACGAAGGCGTCGGTGGCCTTCATCTACTTCTTCCCCTTGTCGGGGCTGGCGCCGGCAGAGTCGCCACTACCGCTGCCCATCGCCTGATCGATCGAGCGCGTTGGATCGCGAAGGGCGACGACATCACCGGGCGTGAGCCCCTTCGCGATCACGACGCGGCCCGAGGTGCTCGCACCGAGCTCGACCTCGACGGCGTCGTAGCCGTTCTTGCCCCGCCGGAACACGACGTTCTTGCCGTCCTTCGCCACGACCGCCTGCCGCGGCACGACGAGCGCATCCGCAGCATCGAGGATCAACGTGCCGCGCACGCGCTGCCCCGGCTTCATGACCGCGTTGTCGGTCTTCTCGAGCTCGAGCACCACGGCGAAGTACTGCACCGGCACGCCCGGCACGCGCGGCTTGGCGAGCTTGTCGACGAGCTTGATCGTCGCCTTGAACACCAGGTCGGGCCGCGACTCGACCACGATCTCGGCGGGCTGCTTGTCGGTGATGCCCCTGCCATCAACCTCCAGCACGAAGACCTCAGCCTCCATCGAGTCGAGCAGCGGAATCTCCGCGATCTTCTGCCCGGACCACACCTGCTCGCCCACGCGCGGTAGCTCACCGCGCCAGTTGCGACGCAGCACGAGGATGCCGTCGTGCGGAGCCTTGACCTCCATGCGCTCGAGCGCGCTCTTCGCATGCGAGATCTCGATCTTCGCCTTCTGCTTCTCGACCGCGATCACCCCCGCCTTCGAGCGTGCGAGCTTGCGCTCGATCTGCTTGGTCTGCTCGGCGTGCTGCTGCTTGGCGCCGGCGAGTGACTCGTCGATCTCGCCCTCGACGATCTGGTTGCGCGAGAAGATCTCGCCGTCCTTGGACTTGAACTTCTTCTGCTGCTCGAGCTCGGCGGCGGCGAGGTCGGCGTCGCTGTCGCGGCTGTTCACTGCCGTGGTCGATTTGATCTGCTCCCCGGCGAGCTTCGCATCGGCCGCCGCGAGGTCGGCCTGGCTGTCGCGCAGCTGCTTCTCGGGCTCCGTCGGGTCGAAGCGGATCACGACCTCGCCCGCCTTCACCGGAATGCCGTCGGCCGCAAGCCACGCGATCTTCATCGCGCCCATGTCGCTCTGCGGTGCGGTCACCGGGGTCGCCTTCACGGCGCGCAGGTTGCCCTCGGCGCTCACGCGGCGCACGAAGCTCGTCTTCTCGACGGTGTGCGTCGGAATGGCATCGCGCACCGGCTCGCTGCGCCCGAACAGGTACCAGCCGCCACCGGCCAGTCCACCGACGACCACGAGCGTGACGAGCCACTTCATCATGGCGTCGCCTCACTCGGATCCACGCGCGACACCCGATCGCCTGCCGCCAATCCGGCCAGCACCTCGATCGCGTTCGCATTGCGCTTGCCGAGCGTGAGCTTGACGCGCTCGATCTCCTTGCCGCGCGCGCGATAGGCGACCGGTCCGTCGGGTGTCACGAACACCGCGTCGGCTGGCACCTGGATCGCGTTGACGATCCGCTGGGTCTCGACCTCGCCACGAAACCGCATGCCGGGGCGCAGCGGTACGCCGGCCGCCGCGTCGACCTTGACCTTGATCTTGACCACGTTGCTCGGGTCGGCCTGCGACTTCGCCGAGACCGCCTTCGCGATCGACTCGATGCTGCCCTTGAGCTGCACGTCGGGCAGGGCGTCGAGGTGAAGCGTCACGGCCTGGCCCACCGCGACGCGCGCCATGTCGATCTCGTCGACCTCGCCGTTGCCGACCATCTTGCCGAGCCCGACGATCTGCACCACGGACTCCATCCGCCACGCGCTGTCGCCGACCTTCTTCTTCTCGCCGCGCCAGTTCGTCGGATACACGAGCGTGCCCTCGCGCGGCGCGGTGACCGACATCTTGCTGATCTCGGCCTTCACCTCGGCGACGCGCTTCACCAGGTACTGATGGTGATCGCCGAGCTTCTGCAGCTCCGCCGAGTCGGACTGCGACGCCTGGTTCGCCTTCGCCTTTGCCTGCTGCAGCTGCAGCCCCATGAGCTGCGCGTCGAGCTCGAGGACCTTCTGCTCGACCGACGCGACAAGATCCGGCTCCGCGTTTGTCTTGAGCCCGGCCTTGCGAACCCGCGCTTCGGCCTCGGCCACCGCGAGCTCCTCGTTGCGCCGCGCCAGCGCCGCGTCGTCGCGCTTCTTCGCGAGCTGCTTGCTGGCCGCCTCCGCCTGGTTCTCGAGCGTCTCGAGGTAGCGCACCTGCTCGGACGGATCGAACGCGACGATCGGTGCGCCGACCTTCACGTCCGAGCCTTCCGGCGCAAGCTCCGCGATCTTGAAGTCCCACGTGTCACCGAGCCCCGGCGGCTTGATGTCGAGCGAGTCGACCGCCGCGAGCTCGCCCGACGTCTCGACGCCGAGCACGAGGTCCGCACGCGTGACATCGACGAGCGCGCGCTGCGACGAGCCTCGATCGCACGCGACGAGCGCGACGGCGAGCAGCAGGTGCTTCACGACGGCCCTCCGACCATCACGCGCTCGCCGGCGGTGAGCCCCTTGGTCACCGCGCAGCCCTGCGCATCGCACGGTCCGAGCTCCACGTCGCGCAGCTGGCCGCTCGCGAGCTTGACCTGAACCTTGGCGCCGGAAAACCGCACCGCTCCGCGCGGCACGACGAGCCCACCGGACAGCGGCGCCCGGCGCAGCTCGATCTTCACCGACATCCCCGGCCGCATCCGCTCGATATCGACCTTGTCGAGCGACGCCACGAGCGCGAACCCGCGCCGCAGCGACTGGCCGCCCTTGGAGCTCGCCACCGGCATCAGCGTCTTGACCACACACGGCAGTGGCTCGCCGGGGTAGGCGTCGAGCGTGCACGTGCCGGCCATCCCGATCGACACGCGGCCGTCGTCGACATCGGACAGCTCCGCGCGGACCTCCATGCCCGAGCCGCGATCGGGCAGCGAGATGATCGTCCACCCCGGTTGCACGCTGTCACTGATCTGGAACTTGCGGCCCATCCACGGGTGCTCGCCGATCACCACCGTGCCGTCTCGCGGCGCGGTCAGCGTCAGATCGCCGATCGCCTTCTCGGCGTCCTCGATCGTGCTGCGCGCCTTGTCGAGCTCGATCTGCTTGACCTTGCGCTCGAGCGACGACGACGCCTTCGCAGAGATGAGCTCCTTCTCCGCCTTCGCGACCATGGCTTCGGCGCGCTTCATCTCGAGCTGGCGCTCCTGCGCGGTGCGCGCGGCGAGCAGATCGGCCGGAACGTTCGCCTGGACCTTCGCCTTCGCGAGCACGATCCGGTGAGTCTCGAGCTCGAACTCCTTCTGCTTCAGCTCCAGCACGCTGAGGTTCTCGTACGTGCGGAACACGAGCACCGCGTCGAGATACTGCAGCCTCCGCTCGGCGAGGTTCTTCATGAACGTCGACGTGTCGAACTCGAGTGCGCGCTCGCCCTGCTTGATCGAGGCGCCGTCCTCGGCCATCCAGCGAATTGGCAGCTCCCAGCTCGACGTGCGCGGCACGCGAAGCTCGGCCGAGTTCATCGCCTGCAGTGAGCCGGTGACCAGCACGCGATCGCCGAGGTCCGCTTGCTTGACCTCCTCGATTCGCACGCGTTCCTCGACGCCACCGCGCCGCTTCGACGCGCCGTCGCACGCGATCAGCGCCAGCAGGACAACCGCGACGCGCTTCACGCGACCTCCGCTGGCGCGCTCGGCGCTGGAGGCAGCACCGCTGCATTTCGCGCGACCTCGACGCCGGGGCCGTCCGCGATCACCTTGCCATCGACGACCCGGATCGCACGCGGGCACCGCGCCGCGATCGCCGGCTCGTGCGTGACGATCAGGATCGTGTGCTTCTCCTCGTGGAGCCGATGGAACAGCCCCATGATGTCCTCGGTCGTATTCGAGTCGAGGTTCCCGGTCGGCTCGTCGCATAGCAGCAGCGACGGCTCGGCCACCAGTGCACGCGCGATCGCCGTGCGCTGGCGCTGACCGCCCGAGAGCTGAAACGGTTTGTGCTTCATGCGCGCCGACAGGCCCACGCGCGTGAGCGCCTTCATGGCACGTTCGCGTCGCTCGCGCGCTCGCACGCCGCGATACACCAGCGGCAGCTCCACGTTCTTGAGCGCGGTCGCGCGATGCAGCAGCTGGAAGCTCTGGAACACGAAGCCGATCTGCTGATTGCGGGCCTTCGCGAGATCGTCATCGGACAGGTCCTGAACGTCGTGACCATTGAGCCGGTAGCGGCCCGACGACGGCGTGTCGAGACAGCCCAGGATGTTGAGTAGCGTCGATTTGCCCGAGCCCGACGTGCCGACGATCGCGACCATCTCGCCGGCCTCGACCGCGAAGCTCACGCCATCGAGCGCGGCGATCCGCTCGTCGCCCATCTGGTAGTAGCGCGCTACATCGACAAGCTCGATCAGCGGCGCCATCCGGCACCCGTCGTACCATGTAATCACACGGGCTTGGCGGGCGTTCTAGCGGCTGGCGTAGCGCACGCCGACATGAAACAGGCGCGGCGCGGAGTCCACGGCGCGGCGATCGAGCAGGTTGTCGACCCCGACGAAGCCGGCGAAACCGCCGTGAATCCGGCGAACAGCCAGGGCATCCACGCGCGACGCTGTATCGGCTCGGGTCGTCACCGACACGATCCGCGGGTCGTTGTAGGTCACGGCCACCGCTGCGAGTTTCATGGAGGTAGCGTGTGTGTAGCCGATCGTCGCGATGACCGGCGCCACCGGCTGCACGCTGACCTCGGCCGCAGCACCCGCGCCGAGCGCGCCGCTGAACGCGCGGGCACGTCCCGCGAATCGACCGGTCGACACATTCGGTCCAATCTCGTGCACGCCGCGATGAGTCTGCGCGACGAGTGAGATCCGATCGTGGAGGTGACCATTGATCGCGGCCGTCGGCGCGAACAGCACGCTGGTGACCGGCGTATCGACATCCATCGGCGGTCCGCTGGCGTAGGTGATCGTGCTGTCACCGCCGAGGTTGCTCCACTGCTCGACTACCAGACCGCCGGTGATGTCGAGTCCGCGAATGAAGCGAACGGTGTCGTTGATGTACGCGCTGAGGAATCGATGCTGATTGCTCGAGCGCCCGCTGTGCGTGAGCATCGGCGACGCGCCGATCGACGCCTCGCTCGTGCTCGACGCCTGCACGAGACCGACGCCGGTCACGATGTCGTGCTCGATGCCGTACGTCTCGAATCTCGCGAGTCCGAGCTTCGCGGATGCTGCCTGGCGATCCGCCTCGGCCAGCGCCTGCATCTCGAGCACGAGCTGCTCGCCGACCACCGTGTAGCGCGCTCCGGCACCACCGGTACCGAGCACCGCGTCCACGCGATGGTCAGGGCCGTCGTCGTCGGGCGCTGTTGCCTCGATCCCGTCGGGGATCTGCGTGGGGTCTGCGTGAGCTGCGCCGCTGACCAGCAGGGAACCAAGGACAACGCGGCTCAGCACGATTGCGGCAGTTGCAGCCGCCGCGCCATCGACTAAATGCGGGTCACCGCATTCTTCCGACGTGCGCCGAGTGGACGATGGTGCTCGCCCGCTCGTGCAACACCGACATCAGCGGTGGCCGAAGCCGATCGCGTCAACGCCGCGCACGGTACCGCCCACGTTGGGGCCGGGACGCCACGTGAGACCGAGGTCGTACGTGATGAGCACTTCGCCATCGTCGCCCGCGGCATAGCCCGTCGAGTCATGGTGAATGTGCAGCGTGTGCAGGCTCTTGTCGCTCGCGAACTGGATCGCGACCGTGCCGTACGGGTCGATCGTCGCGACCACGCCGCCCTCGCCAACTGCGGTCGCGCTGCCGTCGAGATTGACGCGGATGTCGTCGAAGATCAGGCTCGGATCGACCGCAAGCGCCTGGAACGTGGCGCCGCCGTTCATCGACTTGTAGATGCCGCTGCCGGCGGCCATCACGATGTCGCCGCCGATCGATTGGTGCACAGCGCGCGCACCGGGCAGGGTAGTGCGGCGCGCGAGCACGCCGTCCGTGTACTTCCACAGGCCACCATCCTCGGACAGCGCGAGCAAGCTGCCGTCGAATGACGCAGCCGACATCGAGCGGAAGCTGGTGAGTCCGTCGCCGAGCTCGCGCCACGTGGTGCCCGTGTCACTCGTCACCAGGAACGTGCCGTCGCCGGCGATGAACACCGGGCCGCTGTCCTGCGTCGCGACCGTACGCAGGTGCGCGGTGGTCGGGACCACTTGTGCTTCCCACTCCTGGCCACCGTCGGCCGTGTACAGCAGCGTCGCGTTGTGACCGACGACCCACGCTTCGCCCGCGTTGCGACACGCGATCGCGCTGAGGTGCTCGGTCGAGCCGAGATCGTACTGGCCGACCTCCTCTTCACCCTGGATGTTGGCCATCAGGCCCGAGTCACCGATGAGCCAGCCGCCGCCGCCTCCGCCCGTGGGGCCGCCTGACTTCTTACAACCGGTGGCCGCGAGGGCCGAGCATGCGAATGCGAACAGGAGCTGATTACGCGACATTCATGTCCCCTTGGAATGAGCCTACTGCTGTCCAGAGGAGGGCAGGCGGTCGATGTCGCATCGCCACGCTGAGATCGTCGCAACTGTGTGTTTCCCCTCGCTCGAGCGGGGAATAACCAAGCAGGCCATCCGTCAATCGGGGAGCAGCGCGCCGATCAAAACATCGGCCCGGTCGATCGCACGCTGGGCCCGAGCGATCATCTTCGCCGGCGCCATCCGGTTGATGCGCACGGCGGTGAGGCTCCGGTCGAGCTCGCGGACTCCCTTCCAGGCGCGGTGATGAGCGGCGCGCCGCATCACGCTGCCGGGCGGCGACGCAAAACCATGCACCAGGTCGCCGCACGCGATCGTGAGGCGAGCGAGCAGGTCCTTGTCACGTGTCTCGCGGGCGAGCTCGGCGAACGGCGGCGCCGCCTCGATCACGGCGCGAAACGAAGGATGGTGTTCGACGGGATGGGGTTGGGCGTGCTTCATGCCTCGCGCATCGTTCACGTGGTGCGCCACCGCCCACCCGGGCAGCTGCGCGGACTTGCGAAGTTCTGTCCGTCCGGCACGGCCGAGCTACGGACACGGCTGTCCGCGGGCTAGTCTAGCGCGAGATGTCCGAGCGTCGGCAGCGCCACCCCGCGGCACGTGCGTTCAACCTGATCGCACTGGCGATCGGCATCGTCGGGTTCGTGTTCGTCGTGCGCGAGCTCGGCTGGACCGGCATCCGCAACGCGGTGGTCGGCGTTGGCGCGTGGTTCGCGGTGACCGCGGTGGCCGACTTCATCGGATCGACTTGCGACGCCGGCGCGGTCTATTCACTCGTTCGCCCTCACACGCCCGTCCCGTTTCGCCGCGTGTTCGCCGCGCAGCTGAGCGGCATCGCGATCAACCGGCTCACGCCCGGCAACTCGCTCGGCGAACCGGTCAGGGTCACGATGCTCGTGCGCAGTGAAGTTCCGACGGCAGTCGCCGTGTCGTCCATCATGCTGTTCAACCTGATGACGCTGTTCACGGGCATCGCCGCGATCGTGATCGGTACCCCCCTCACCGCGCTGCTGCTCGATCTGCCGTCCGACGTCGCGCGCGCGGTCTGGATCGCCCTGGGCGTGCTCGTCGCGTTCGCGATCGCACTGGTGTTTCTCCTCCGGCGCGGCGCGCTCGGAACCTTGGTGCGTGGCCTCGTTTGCATCCGGGTCATCTCGGTCGCACGCGGCACGCGCTGGCAGTCGGCAGTGGCTTCGATCGACGGCCACCTGCGCCTGGGTGGCAGCCTCGACGCACCGGGCCTCGGTCGCGCGCTCGTGTTCGTGCTTGGCTCGCGCGTGTTCAACTGGGCCGGCACGATCGTCGTGATCCACGCGGCGAATATCCCGATGACCGCGCCGCTCGTGATCGCGAGCCTCAGCGTCGGCATCCTCGTGACCTGGCTGTCCAACGTGGTCCCGCTCGGCCTCGGCGTGGCCGACGGCACGAACTACGTCCTCTACGGAATCCTTGGCGCATCCCCCGTCGCCGGTCTGCTGTTCACGCTCGTCAATCGTGTGCGTACGATCGTTCTCGCGCTGATGGGCCTGACGGTCCTCGCGATCGCCACCGCGTTCTATCGCCGCTCGGGTTAATCTCCTCAGCAGCACCATGGCGAGGACGTTCGTGATGGGGGATCCCCAGGCCCCGTTTGCCAAGACGATGGAGGTCCTGGCAACGCACGGTGCGCTCGATGGCGCTCGCCTCGCCGCCGATGTCGTGCTCGTGTCGATCGGCGATCACTTCGACTACGACCTCACGAACCCGGCCGTTGCCTGCCAGGAAGGGCTGCGCACGCTGCGCTGGCTCGCCGATCACGATCCCGCGCAAGTGGTGCTGCTGCTCGGCAATCACGACGCATCCCGCGTGATGGAGCTCGCGACGATCAGCGATGACGAGTTCGAGGCCGCGCGCCAGATCGCACGCTCGATCGATGCAACCGAGAAGGCCGACGGCGAGGCCGCAGCTGCCGAGCGCATCGCTCGCGAGTTCGTTGCCGCGTATCCACATCTGCCGCCGCACGGCGTGATCGGTCGCGACTACGCCTCGTTCTCGAGCGAGCAACGTGCGCTGGTGCAGGAGCTGCTCCTCGCCGGCCGCTTTCACCTCGCCGTGACCGCCACGCTCGCCGACGGCCGACCAGCGCTGATCACGCACGCGGGCGTCACGCAGCGCGAGATGCGGATGCTCGGTCTCACATCACACAACCCCATCGGCATCGCCGCGGCACTCGAGGCGCATCTCGCCGCCGCGATCGATCGCGTGCGCGATGACTGGCAGCGCGGCGACCTCGCTCCGCTGTCACTCGCGCCGCTACACGTTCCCGGCTCGCCGGGCGAGGAAGGCGGCGGCTTGCTCTATCATCGCCCGTCGAACCCCGATCGCGCCGACGCGGATCCCGCATGGTCGCTTGCGCTATCGCGTCCTCGCCGTTTCGATCCGCGCACGCTGCCACGCGGGCTCACGCAGATCGCTGGTCACAGTGGTCATGCGAAGTGCGTGCACGAGCTCGGCGAATGGGTGCGTCCCGCCGCTCGCGCTCGTGCCCACGGCGGCATCCGCACGCTGCGCGTGGACTCCGACGGCGTCATCTACGATCTCGGCGTCGCCCCGCCCGCTGCCGACGTCGCGGACCTGATCCTGATCGATGGCGAGCTGCGTCGCGTGCTCGCGACCGACGTCGCTCTGCTACCGCTCGCGCACGTGGATATCTAGAAGTCGCCCGGCGGTAGCTGCGGGACGAATTTGCGCGCGAACCGTTCGCGTCGCCGCCGGTTGCGCCATCGCCGCACGGCCGAGCAGGTCTGCACCTGCGAGGATCAGGAACAGCGCGAACGTCGTGAGCCTCGTGCCCGGTAGCAGCAGCAGCAGCGCCACCCAGATCGGCAACAGCCAGAACATCGCCACGCCCGTCGCGACCATGCTCACCGCGAACACCTGGGTCATCTTGCGATCGGCGACGCGGAGCTCCTCGCGAAGCTGCGCGACCTCGAGCTGGGCGACCGCGTGCGCCGCTTGTGCGGTTCCGGCGTCGGGCAGCGCGCGATAGCCCGTGACGCGCGTCGGGACCGCATCGCGATCGTGCACCGCCTGTCGTGCGCGCATCGGTGCCGCGGTCGTGAACGTCGTCGATCGCAGACGCGACTTCGGCGGGCCGCAGATTCTCGACGACCAGCCGCATCCGCGCATCGGAGCGCAGCTCGAGCGTCGAGTCCGGGTGCGCGAGCATCCAGCCTCGGATTCGATCGTCGAGCAGCGCGCGCACCACATCGGACGGCGCTCCCTCGACGTGAAACTGCGCGTCGAACGTCGCGTGGCCCGTGACCACGTCCAGGGTGGTTACTTCGTGCACTGCCAAGGTGTCCACCGACGACGTCGGCAGGATCTTCAGCAGGGTGTCGGGCAGCAGCGACGCGAGCTCGACCTCGATGCTGCAGCCCACGCCTTTCGCGCGGAAGCTCACGGTGAACCCAGCGCGCTGGCCGGTCAGGATCTCCGGCACTGCCTTGTTGCGCGGAACACCGAGCGCCGCGCTGGCCGCATCGAGGCGGGCCGAATCGATCTCGGGCAGCGTCACGCTCCAATCGTACGCGAGTGGCCCTCGCCGTACTTGATCGCGTTAGCTTACAGGGTTGATCAGGCTCTCGATGGCATCGACGAGCACGGCTGCGGTGACCGGCTTGACGAGCACGCGATCGACGAGCGCCGCGATCGACACGCCGACCGTTTGGCCGGTGAACATCACGATCGGAACCTTGGGCGCGACCGCTCGAATGCCAGGAACGAAGGCCTCACCCGGGGCGTCGGGCATCGACCGATCGAGCAGGACGACGGCGGGCGAAGGGTTACCTGCGAGGTGGGCGAGCCCGGCGTCTCCGGTGGACACCGCGTGGACGTCGAATCCCTCGCTCGCGAGCAGCGACGCAACGATGCCGCGAACGCCCGCGTCATCATCGATGAGCAGCACGCGGCGTCCAGCGGTCCCTACGCTGGCGGCACGCACGGGAGATTTCTCCGGTACGGCGACGGTGCCCGGTAAGCACACGACGAACGTGGTGCCGACGCCCGCGGTCGACTCGCACGTCATCGTGCCGTCGAGCTCGCGCACGATCGCGTAGCTGGTCGTGAGGCCGAGCCCGGTGCCCTTGCCCACGCCTTTGGTCGAAAAGAACGGATCGAATGCTCGCTCGCGCGTGTCCTCGCTCATGCCGATGCCATTGTCCGACACCGTGATGCGGGCGCCGGACGAATCGGCGACCGAATCGACCGAGATCGTGATCTGCGCGGTCGCGCGTCCGGCATCGAGGACGGCGCAGCGGGCGTTGACGAGAAGATTCATCAGAACCTGCTCGATCTCGTTCGCGGTGCAGCGGACTGCCGGGAGCCCAGCGGCGATCTCGCATGACAGTGCGATGTGGCCGTCGAACGTCTGCCGGCACATCTCGACGACCTGCTGGACCAGGGGACCGATGTCGTGTGGCCGGCGTTCCGGTTGCGCACGCTGGCCCGTAAAGGTCATGAGCTGGCGCACCATCTCACTGCCGCGAAGTGCGGATTCGAGCGCGCCATCGACCAGGCGGCGATCGTCACCCGCGAGCCGCAGGGTGAGGAGCTCGAGCGTGCCGATGAGGACGGTCAGCATGTTGTTGAAGTTGTGTGCGACGCCAGCGGTGAGCTCACCCACGGCGTCGAGGCGCTGTACGTGGCGAAGCTGCGCCTCTCGCTCGTGTTGCTCGGTCACGTCGAGGCTCCCGCCGATCATGCGCACCGGGTTGCCGCTCGCATCGACCTCGGTGCGACCGCGGGAGAGAATCCAGCGGATGGCACCGTCCTCGCGCACGATCCGATGGAGCGGGCCGCTGAAGGAACCGCCGGCGATGGAGCTCGCGGTGTTCGCACGCAGCAGCTCGCGATCGTCGGGATGGACGAGGACCTCGATATAGTCCTGCAGGCCCACGGGTACGGAGCGACCGTAGACTTCGTAGGTTCGTGGATACCAGTGGACCTCGTTGGTCGCGAGCGTCCAGTGCCACAGCGCGATGCCCGTGGCCTCGACGGCGACCCGCAGCTCCTCCTCGCTGCGACGAAGTGCGACGTCACGCGTGCGAAGGTGCGTGACATCGACGGACACGAGGCAGACGCCTAGCCGTCCGGACGGATCGGCGAGCGGCGTGACAAACGAATCGTAGTGCGCAGGCCCGCCGTCGGGGCCGATCGAGATTGCCTCGTAGGTTCCGACCTCCGACGAACGCAGGACGTTCTCGATGCATGCCCGAGCGGATGCGCGCGAGTCCGCGTGAATGAAATCCCAGATCTCTCGCCCCACGACGTTTTCCATGCAGAGACCCGGCAGCACGCGGTTGACGTAGAGAATCCGCATGTCGGCGTCGATCCGCATGATGAACGCGGGCACCGAATCGAGGACCGACTCGAGGAACGCCGCGGCATCGGCGTCGGGCGGGCGTTGCGCTGCGGCCACCTGTTGGCGCAGCTCGCTACATTCCCGTTCCAGAGCCGCTACACGCTCGTCCGTCGTCCCCATTGCCCACCATCGTACCCGGCGAACGGGACTTCCGCGGTCGCGCGCTTACAAATACGCGGGGTCGCGGTACTCGCCGAGCTCGCTGCGGAACAGATCGCAGATCTCGCCGAGCGTGACGTTGACCTTCACGGCGTCGAGGATCGGCGGCATCACGTTCTGCTTGTCGTCCTTGAGCGCGTTGCGCACGGCCGTGAGTGCCGCGTCGACCTTGGCCTGATCGCGCCCGGAGCGGAACTCCTTCACGCGCGCGATCTGGTTCGCTTCCGTGGCGTGCTCGATCTTGAGCGTCGGGATGTTGTCGCCCTCGTCGTCGGACTTGTACTTGTTCACGCCGACGATGTTGCGGCGACCGTTATCGATCTCGCGCTGATAGTCGAACGCCGAGCGCGCGATCTCGCGCTGCGGGTAGCCTTCCTCGACGGCCTTCGTGATGCCGCCCATCGCGTCGATCTTGTTGATGTACTCCCACGCGGCCGCCTCGACTTGATCGGTGAGCGTCTCGATGAAGTAGCTGCCGGCGAGCGGATCGGTGACGGCGGCGACGTTCGTCTCCTCGTAGATCACTTGCTGCGTGCGCAGCGCGAGCATCGCGGCATCCTCGGTCGGCAGCGCGTAGGTCTCGTCGTAACTGTTGGTGTGCAGCGACTGCGTGCCGCCGAGCACGGCCGCGAGGGCCTGCATCGTGGTGCGCACGACGTTGTTGAGCGGCTGCTGCGCCATCAGCGATACGCCGGCCGTCTGTGCGTGCGTGCGCAGCAGCAACGACTTGGCCTGCTTCGCGCCGAAGCGCTCCTTCATGATCTTGGCCCACATGCGGCGGCCGGCGCGGAACTTCGCGATCTCCTCGAAGAAGTCGTTGTGGACGTCCCAGAAGTACGTCAGCCGCGGCGCGAACTCGTCAACGTCGAGGCCACCCTCGATGCCGAGCTGCACGTAGCCGATGCCATCGGCGATCGTGAACGCGAGCTCCTGCACACCCGTCGCTCCGGCCTCCCGGATGTGATAGCCGCTGATCGAGATCGTGTTCCACTGCGGCATCGTGCGCGTGCACCACACCAGCATGTCTCGGATGATCCGCATGTGGCCGCGGATCGGGCTGATCCACTCCTTCTGCGCGATGAACTCCTTGAGCATGTCGTTCTGCAGCGTGCCGCGGAGCTTGTCGGGCGACACGCCCTGCTTCTCGGCGACAGCGACGTAGAGCGCGAGCAGCACGGCGGCCGGCGCGTTGATCGTCATCGACGTCGACACCTTGTCGAGCGGGATGTCGCCGAACAGGCGCGTCATGTCATCGAGCGACGCGACGCTCACGCCTTCGCGGCCCACCTCGCCGAGCGAGCGCGTGTGGTCGGGGTCGTAGCCCATCAGCGTCGGCATATCGAACGCGGTGGACAGGCCGGTCTGCCCGCTCTCGAGCAAGAACTTGAAGCGCTTGTTCGTGTCCTCGGGCGTACCGAAGCCGGCGAACATGCGCATCGTCCACGGCTTGCCGCGATACATCGTTGCGTGCGGGCCGCGGGTGTACGGGAACTGGCCGGCATCACCGAGCTTCTCCTCGTACTTCCAGCCGCGAGAGGTGAGGTCGTCGGGCCCGTAGCTGGCCTTGAGCGGGATGCCGCTGATGGTCTTGTACTCGGGCGCTGCGTCGGGCTTCTTCACCGGGGCCATGCGCGTGGCTTACCACGGTCGGCTCCGAGGCGGACAGCTGTTGTATTGCCGTGAGATACTGCGCGGGTGCGGGTGACCCGTTGTTCTGTCTATCTGGCAGCTCTGCTGCTGGCTTCGCCCGCGCTCGCACAGCCTGAAGGGGAGGGTGACGAAGAAGAGGCGCCCGCCGAGGGCGACGAGCCCAAGTCGGCTCCTGCCGACGACGGCAAGGCCAAGCCGCCCGCGACCACCGGCACGATCACCGGCGTGGTGTCGGCCGTCGATCTCGAGGCGCCCCTCGCCGGCGCCGAGATCACCGTCGACGGCACGGATCTCACGGCCACCACCGACGACGAGGGTCGATACGCGATCGCCGTGAAGCCCGGCCTCTACAAGGTCCGCGCCGAGGTCGCCGGCTTCGAGGTCCTCGAGGTCGAGGTGACCGTGAAGCTCGGGGCGGCTGCCACGGCCGACTTCGGGCTGTTCACCGTGCCCGTCCTCAACGAGACGGTCGTCGTGGTGGGCTCGCGCACGCCGCGCACCAAAGTCGAGTCCACGGTGCCGGTCGACGTGATCACCGCCGACGAGATTTCGCGCAGCGGCCGCACGCAGACCAGCCGCGTGCTCCACACGCTCGCCGCGTCCTACATCTCGACGCCGCAGACGATCGCCGATGGTAGCGACCACGTCGATCCGGCGAGCTTGCGCGGCCTCGGGCCCGATCAAGTCCTCGTGCTCGTGAACGGAAAGCGCCGCCATCGCAGCGCGCTCATGCACGTCAACGGCACGTTCGGGCGCGGCACGGTCGGCACGGACCTCAACGCGATCGCGGTCGGCTCGATCAAGCGCATCGAGATCCTGCGCGACGGTGCGGCCGCGCAGTACGGCTCCGATGCGATCGCCGGCGTCATCAACATCGTCACCAAGGACACGACCGATGTGCTCGGCGTGACCGCCCAGACCGGCATCACCGCGTCACGCGACGGTGCCCAGTTCAAGACCTCGGCGAACTACGGCTTCAAGCTCGGCAAGAAGGGCTTCGTCAACGTCACGGGCGAGTACCTCGAGAAGCAGTCGACGAATCGCGCCGGCATCTACAACGACACGGTCTACAACAACGATCGCGCGATCGACGACGCGACGCTGAACGCCAACGGCAAGACCCGCGAAGACTTCGGGATGAAGATCGGCGAGGCCGCGGCGATCGGCGGCATCGGCGCGTACAACCTCGAGCTCCCGATCGGCGAGACCGCCACGTTCTACAGCTTCGGCGACATCGCGCACCGCCGCGGCTCGGCGGCCGGCTTCTACCGGTTCCCCAAGCAGGAGTCGCAGAACGTTCCCCAGTTCTATCCCGACGGCTTCCTCCCCGAGATTCACCCGACGATCAACGACCTCGCGGTGTCACTCGGCATCCGCCGCAAGGGCACGTGGAACATCGACGCGAGCCTCACGTACGGCACCAACTCGTTCAAGTTCAACATCGAGAACTCGGTCAACGCATCGCGCGGTACGTTGAGCCCGACCACGTTCGATGCAGGCACGCTGAGCTTCGAGCAGACCGTCGCCGACCTCGACCTCGTCCGCAAGATCGAGACCGATGCGGTCAAGTCACTGTCGTTTGTCCTCGGCAGCGAGGTGCGCGTCGAGCGTTACCAGATCGAGGCGGGTGACCTGGCGTCGTACGACCTCGGTGACGAAGAGTTCGGGATGCCGCCGCAGCCCAAGGTTCCCGGCGCGCAGGTGTTCCCGGGGTTCCAGCCGAGCAACGAGGTCGATCGCACGCGCGATAACGTCGGTGTGTATGCCGGCGTCGAGAGCGAGATCACGAAGAAGATCGCGGTGGACACCGGCGTTCGCTTCGAAAGCTACTCGGATTTCGGCCGCTCGCTGATCGGCAAGGTCGCCGCACGCGCCAAGGTCACCGACGAGGTCTCGGTCCGCGCGGCAGTCAATACGGGCTTCCGCGCACCGTCGCTGCAGCAGCTGTGGTTCTCGAACGTGTCGACGCTGTTCCTGCAGGACTCGATGGGTGTGCTGCAGCCGACGCAGGTGCTCACCAGCAACAACCAGAGCCCGGTCACCCGCGCGTTCGGGATTCCGCGGCTGCGGGAGGAGCGCGCCACGAACCTCTCGGGCGGCGTCTCGCTCCGGCCGACCGATAACTTCTCGGTCGCGATCGATGGCTACTTCATCCGGCTCAAGGACCGCATCGTGTTCACGAGCCAGTTCACGAACGCGAACCCGATCGTTGCCGACATCCTGTCGCCGTTCCCGGGCGTGAGCCAGGCGCAGTTCTTCGCGAACGCCGTCGACACCGACACCAAGGGCGTTGACGTGGTCCTCGACTATGCGGTCGACCTCGGCGACGGCACGCTGACGGCAACCGGCGGGGCGAACTTCTCGTTCACCAAGGTGACCGACGTCAACATCCCGCGCTCGCTCGAGCAAAAGTTCGCCGCCGACCCGACGCAGCTGCGGCAGTTCTTCTTCAACCGTCAGGCGGAGAACCGGCTCGAGACCGCGATCCCCCGCCAGAAGGGGACGCTCGGGGTGCGATATGCCATCGAGGGCCTGTCCGCACTGATCCGGGCGAACTACTACGGATCGGTCATCTACAAGGACCCGAGCCCGGCGGGCCGCATGAACGATGAGTTTTTCGGCGCCAAGGTGCTGTTCGACGTGGACCTGGGCTACCAGGCGACCAAGGAGATCACGGTGTCGGTAGGTGCCGACAACCTCCTGGATACCTACCCGGATCGTCAGAAAAACGCGGTCAACATCAGCTCGGGCCGGTTTCTCTACAGTCGTAACGTCAGCCAATTCGGGCAGAACGGCGGGTTCTATTACGCTAAGCTCGAACTGACGTTCTTCTAGTGGTGGATCCAGCTCGTCCCTCTCAGGCCCAAACGCCCGAGACGTTCGGACCCTACGAGGTCTACGAGCGGCTCGGGATGGGCGGTATGGCGTCCGTACACCGCGCCAAGAAGCGTGGGCCCGCGGGCTTCGAGCGCACGGTCGCGCTCAAGCGAATGCTCTCGCACCTCACCGAGGACCGCAGCTTCGTCGATTCGTTCGTGCGCGAGGCGAAGGTCGCCTCGATGCTCGTGCATCACAACATCGCGCAGACCTACGACTTCGGCCGCATCAACGGCATCTTCTACATCGCGATGGAGCTGGTCGGCGGGTTCGACCTGCGCAAGCTCCTGCGCCACGCGCACAAGACCAACGAGCCGATTCCGCTGCCGGTCGTGCTGTCGATCCTGTGTGAGCTGTGCGAGGCGCTCGACTACGCGCACTCGTTCATCGACGAGACCGGTAGTCACCTCAACATCGTTCACCGCGATATCTCGCCGTCGAACATGATCATCTCGCCGATGGGGCACGTCAAAGTCATCGACTTTGGCATCGCCAAGGCGAACAGCCGGCAGCTCCACACCGACACTGGATCGGTGAAGGGCAAGCTCGGCTACATGGCGCCCGAGGTCGCGCTCGGCATGGCGGTTGGCGCGACGTCCGATGTGTTCTCGGCGGGCGTCGTCGCGTGGGAGCTCGTCACCGCGCTGCCGCTGTTCTCCGCGCGTACCGACTTCGAGACGATGCGCAAGCTACGCGAAGAGCCGGTCACGCCGCCGTCGCGTCACAACCCCACGTGTCCCGCGCTGCTCGACCAGGTGATCCTCACCGCGCTCGCCCGCGAGCCAGAGAGCCGGCTCGGCAGTGCACGCGCGTTTCGCACCGTGCTCGACCAGGTCGCGCAGCAGCAGGGCATCCAGGTCAACGCGCGCGTGGTCGCCGAGTGGATGCGCGAATTCGGTCCGCCCGGCGAAATCGTTCGCCCATCGACGACGTCGGCTCCGAGCTCGGGCCGCATGCTGCCGCTACCTGCGGGGCCCGAGACGCGCGTCACGTCGCCGAGTCGCCCGAATCGCATCGGTGGCGCGTCGAACGCCGCGCTGCGCCCGCCGTCGGGCGTGCAGCTACGTCGCTCCGACGAGGATATCGCGCTGGCGACCGAGATCTGGGGCGAGGACGGCAGCGCCGCGCTCAATAACGACCCCGGTGAAGACTTCAGCATGGTGATCGGTCAGCCGTCGCAGTCGTATGCGGCATCGCTGCCGGGCACACCGATCGGTGCGCAGATTCCGTCGCTGATGTCGGGTCAGCGCGTCGCGGTGATCGCGCCGTCGCAGCCGGGCTTTGCGCTGCCTTCTTCGGGCGCCAAGTCTGTGCCCACGCCGTCGCGCACGAAGGCTCCGCTCTTCATCCTCGGTGGCCTCGCGATCGTGGCCGGCATCCTCGGCGGCGTCCTCTACGCGAAGCGCGACACCACGGCAACCCCGTCCAACGCGCTCGTCCACTTCGTCGTCGAGCCGGCGGGCGCGAACATCGAAGTGGCCGGCAAGGACATGGGCAGCGCGGCAGATGCCGAGCTCGCGCCGGGGGTGTACTCGATCACCGTCAAGCACCCGGGCTTCAAGCCGTGGTCGACGTCAATCATGCTGCGCGACGGTGACAGCCAGACGATCAACGTGGCGCTCACCCCCGAGGCGCCCGTCGTTGCGGCGAACACGGGCTCGGCTGCGATCACGCCTCCGGTCATCGAGGACAAGCCGGTCGTCGACGACAAGCCGGTGGTCGACGACAAGCCGGTCGTCGACGACGAGCCCGACAAGAAGCCTGTCGTCGAGAAGCGGCCGCGGAACGGCGGCAATACGGCGAAGGACCCGGTCAAGACGCCGGATCCCGTCGATCCTCCGAAGCCTGATCCGGTGAAGGTCGATCCTCCGAAGCCGGACCCGGTGAAGGTCGATCCTCCGAAGCCCGATCCGGTGAAGGTCGATCCTCCGAAGCCCGATCCCGTCGACACCAAGCCCAAGACCACGCCGCTCGTCGGTCCCAGCGCCGTGACGAAGCTCTCGGGCGAGGTCCCTCAGCTGCGTGGCAAGAGCGAGGACTCGAGCGACATCCTCGCGAAGATGTGCATCGACGAGTCTGGCCGTGTCAGCTCGGTCACGATCAAGAAGGCGCCCGCCGACGTGCAGGCCGATCTGCAGCGCGCGCTGATGACGTGGAAGTACAAGCCGTACGTGAACAAGGACAGCAAGGTCCAGCCCGTGTGCTTCCCGCTGTCGATTCGCGTGATCCTCAAGCAGTAGTGAGCACGAGCACCAGCGGCGCGTGAGAACGATCGCGTCAACGATGCGGCGTCACGGTGATGCCAGCGCTCGCGTTCGCGCGGTCAGCACGTGCTCGACGATCGCGTCGGTGCCGACCGCCTTGGTCACCTGCGCAAACACCGTCGGGCCGGCGCCGCGCATCTTCTTGCCGTCGCGATCCATGACCGCGAGATCCGCGCCGACGTGCGGTGCGAGGTCGGTCTTGTTGATCACGAGCAGGTCACTCTGCGTGATGCCCGGGCCACCCTTGCGCGGGACCTTGTCACCGCCCGCGACATCGATCACGTAGATCGTGTAGTCGACGAGCTCGCGGCTGTACTGCGCAGCGAGGTTGTCACCGCCGCTCTCGACGAACAGCAGCTCCGGCTTGACGCTCGCCATCAGCTCCTCGAGCGCGAGGAGGTTTGGCGAGATGTCCTCGCGGATCGCGGCGTGCGGGCAGCCACCGGTCTCGACCGCGCGGATCTGACGGGCCGGCAGCGCCTCGTGGCGAGTGAGGAACTCGGCGTCCTCGCGCGTGAAGATATCGTTGGTCACCACGCCGAGGCGCAGCTTGTCGCGCAGCGCACGGCACAGCGCGAGCAGCAGCGCCGTCTTGCCGCTGCCGACCGGCCCGCCGATGCCGACGGTGAACGCGCGCTCGCTGAAGTCGCGGACGTGCGGCGCATCGCGGTCGTGGAAGTGACCGGGATGGTCGTAGTGCTCGTGCTCGTGCGGATGGTCGGTGTCGTGGCCCATGGCGTCAGCTCTGGAACAGGCGCGAGTAGAGACGATCGTGCGTGGCACCGATCAGCTCGGTGAGTGGCGAGGTCTGCGCGACGTCGGCGACGCCGAGGGAGAGTGCGCGAGTGAGCGCCGCCTCGAGATCGTGATGAAGGCGGTGATGCAGCGACTGCGCCTCGCTCGGGCCGCAGCACCCCAGGCGCACCGCGGCCGATAGCGTGCCGCGCAGGCCGAGGTGGAGGAACGATGCGAGCGCCTCGCGACGCTCGACACCGAGCGTGCGCGTGACGAAGCCGAACACCGGCGCGAGGTGGCCGTCGAGCTGCTGGCGCGATAGCTGCCCGCGCGCTTCGACGAGAGCAGGGTGCCCGAAACTGCGCGCGGCGACATCGAGCAGCGCGCGGCCCTGCGTGCGCGAGGCCCGCGTGGCGACGTGCGACCACAGCGTGGCGCGCGTGAACGCATCGAGCTCGACGAGCCGTGAGGGTTCGTCCCAGACCGCACCCGCGATCGGGACCGAGCCGTGCGCGAGCTGCTCGATCTGCTCGCGACAGAACTGCAGCAGCGAGCCGAGCTCGCCCGCCTGGACGTGGGCCTCGAGGCCGGCCGAGTGCGCGAACCCGCCGGTCGGAAACGCCGAGTCGGCGAGCTGGAGGACAATCCACGACGTCATGAGTGCTACCGGATCAGGGCCTGCAGGAAGTGCTCGGTGCGGTGGGCATCCATCTCGGTCTGACCGACGAGCTCGACCTTGACGAGCGCGCCATCGACCTCGACCGCGCCACCGTCGGACACGATGCCCTCGATGATCGCGCGCAGCTCCTCGGACTCGAGCAGCTTGGACGTCTCGTCCTCGGTCTCGGTGTGGATGTGCACGTGCGCATCGAACAGGCCGTCGCCGGTCTGCAGCTCGCGCTTGAAGATCTTGACCAGGCGTTTGCCGAGCCCTTCGAGCTCGAACGAGGCCTGCACGTTCGTCGACTTCGGCAGCGTGAACGCGAGCTCGGTGACCTGCGCCGCCGCCGCATCGACCTCCACGCCATCCTCGTTGAGGAACTTCTTCTGCACCGTGATTCCCATCGCCTTCAAGTCCGCCATGGCTCGGAACCTACACCATCAGAACAGCGAGTAGCGCTGGGTGAGCGGCAAGCTGGTGGCCGGCGCGCAAGTGAGCAGCTCACCGTCGGCGCGGACCTCGTAGGTCTCGGGATCGATCTGCAGCTTCGGCAGTGTGTCGTTGAGCTTCATCTGCCGCTTCCCGATGCCGCGGCAACCGCGGACGATCGAGAACTGCTTGGCGAGGCCGAGCGCGCGCACATGGCCTTCGTGCCACGCGCGCTCGGAGATGAACGCCAGGCTGGTGGCGCCGATCGCCCGGCCACGCGCGCCGAACATCGGCCGCATCAGCATCGGCTCGGGGGTCGGGATCGAGGCATTCGCATCACCCATCTGCGCCCACGCGACGAAGCCGCCCTTGAGCACCATCTCGGGGCGGATGCCAAAGAACGCGGGCTTCCACAGCACGAGGTCCGCGAGCTTGCCGAGCTCGACCGAACCGACGTCGTGCGAGAGCCCGTGCGCGATCGCCGGGTTGACCGTGTACTTCGAGACGTAGCGGCGGATGCGGTTGTTGTCGTTGTCGCCGCGCTCGCTCGGAAGGCGGCCGCGCTGCTCGCGCATCTTGTGCGCGGTCTGCCAGGTGCGCGTGATCACCTCGCCGACGCGACCCATCGCCTGGCTGTCGCTCGAGATGATCGACAGCGCGCCGATGTCGTGGAGGATGTCCTCGGCGGCGATCGTCTCGCCACGGATGCGGCTCTCGGCGAACGCGACATCCTCGGGAATCTCGCGGTCGAGGTGGTGACACACCATCAGCATGTCGAGGTGCTCGTCGAGCGTGTTCACGGTGTAAGGCCGTGTCGGGTTCGTCGAGCTCGGGATGACGTTGGGCTCGCCGCACACGCGCATGATGTCGGGGGCGTGTCCGCCGCCTGCACCCTCGGTGTGATAGGTGTGAATCGTCCGGCCCTTGAACGCGGCGATCGTGTCGTCGACGTAGCCGCTCTCGTTGAGCGTGTCGGTGTGGATCGTGACCTGGATGTCCTCGTCGTCAGCGACCGACAAGCAGCAGTCGATCGCCGCGGGCGTGGTGCCCCAGTCCTCGTGGAGCTTGAGCCCGATCGCGCCGGCGCGGATCTGATCGATGAGGCCATTGGAGATCGACGTGTTGCCCTTGCCGGTGAGCCCGATGTTGAGCGGCATCGAGTCGGTCGCCTGCAGCATCAGCTCGATGTGCCGCGCGCCTGGCGTGCACGTGGTCGCGTTGGTGCCGGTCGTCGGGCCGGTGCCGCCACCGACGAACGTGGTCACGCCACTGGCGATCGCTTCGTCGCCAAGCTGCGGGCAGATGAAATGGATGTGTGTGTCGATGCCGCCCGCGGTGACGATCAATCCCTCGGCGGCGAGCGCCTCGGTGGTGACGCCGACGATCATGCCGGGACTTACGCCCGGCATCACCGTCGGATTTCCGGCCTTGCCGATGCCGACGATGCGGCCGCGCTTGATGCCGATGTCCGCCTTGTAGATACCGGTCCAGTCGATCACCAGCGCGTTCGTGATCACGAGGTCGAGTGCCTCGTCATCATCGGCGCCGGCGAACTGGCCCATGCGATCGCGCAGGACCTTGCCGCCGCCGAACTTGCACTCGTCACCGTAGATCGCGAAGTCCTGCTCGACCTCTGCGATGAGACCGGTGTCACCGAGCCGCACGCGGTCGCCCGTGGTCGGCCCGTAGAGATCCGCGTATGCGCGGCGACCGAGACGATGCGTCACGACGGCGTCTCCTGCGGAATGACCGGGCTCGAGTCGCGCGTGCGCGGCTGCTTCGCGACGACGAGGCGCACGGTCTTCTGCTCGCCGGGCTCGAAGCGCACCGCGGCGCCGGCGGGGATGTCGAGGCGCATTCCGCGCAGTGGTTCACGATCGAACGCGAGCGCGCGGTTGGTCTCGACGAAGTGACAGTGGCTGCCGACCTGGATCGGCCGGTCTCCGGTGTTGGTCACGACGATCTCCCGCGTCGTGCGGCCTTCGTTGATCACGATGTCGCCTTCGCCGACGAGGATCTCGCCGGCTCCGATGCGCTGCGGCACCGCGGAGAACCGTGCGCGATCCGGCACCGGCAAGAAGCTGCCGTA
>JBBQFU010000136.1:0-23271 GCA_038322185.1 Haliangiales bacterium | reverse complement strand
CCTCTCACTCCGCGATCTGATGGCGGTGCAAGAAGTCGCCGCCGAGACGCGCGTCACCAACAACCTGATCGCGACGGCCGGCATCTCGATCTGGATCCCGACAGGACTATGACGCGCGCCGACCTCATCACCGTTGCGCTCGCGGTCCTCGCGCCAGCCCACGCCCGCGCCGAGACGCGGGTCGCAGCGAAGGACGCGCCCGAGCCGGCCCCGGGTCCCTCGCTTCGCTCGGGCCCGTGGCACGGGAACCTCGGTCCAACCCCTCCACCTTCCAGCCCAATGCCGAGGGCCCGCACGACCGCGATGTGCATCGATCAGGAGATCGCCGATCGGCTCGCGGTCAAGCGCAAGCGTCGCGGTGCCATCGATCGCCTGTTCGTGAAGCAGCACCGCCACGAGATCACCGCAGCGGGCGGCTACTACGCGAGCGATCTGCTCTCGGCCACGTACCTCGTGGGCGGCTCGTACACGTTCCACATGACGGACGAGACCGCGGTCGAATTCGCGGGCTGGTACACGCACGCGAACGCCGACATCATCCGCGCCCTCGAGGATCGGCGTGGCGTCGTACTGACGGACACCTACGCCCGCATGATCTTCGGCGAATCGCTCCTCATCTGGAGCCCGGTGTACGGCAAGCTCCGACTCGGCGGCTCGATCGTCCATTTTGACCTCCACGCTGACATCGGCGTCGGGGTGATCGACTCCAAGACCAGCCGCGGCGCCGCCGGCGTCGTCGGGTTCGGCATTAGAATGTTCATGGGGCAGTCGTGGGCGTTCCGCATCGACGCTCGCAACCGCACGTTTCGTCAGGATCTGCTCGAGGAGCGATTCCTCGTCAACGACAGCGCCGTGACTGCGGGCCTGTCACTGTTTCTACCGCTCGGTAACTGACCGCCGTGTCACGCTCGGAGAGAACGTCGATGAGAACAGGGATCCTGATCGCGCTTCTGGTACCCGCCGTAGCGCTCGCCGGAGCTCCGAAGAAGAAGGGGAAGGCGGGCAAGAAGGCCGTTCCCGTCGAGGACAAGGCACCTCCGAAGGATCCGGATCCGGCGCCCACGCCCAACGCACCGGGCGCGGGCTCGGGCGCGATGCCGTCCACGCTCGGCTCGGCGCCGCAGGCCGCCGGTACGGCGCCGACGGGCAGCCAGCCGACCGGCTCGCAGCCCACGCCGCAGCCAAACCCGACCGGCGGCACCACCGGCGCGGGCGCGCCGCCCGAGGCGGAGGCCCCCCCCGAGAGTGGCGCGGATGTCGACACGCTTCGCCAGGAGTACCTGTCGCTGCGTGACGAGCTGTTCAAGTCGCGTGCGCGTGCGAATGCCGTCGCGGGCCAGCTGTACTCGACGCGCATGACGATCAAGTTCACGTGGGGCTCGGCGCGCCACTACGGCGTGACGAAGGCCTCGATCCGCCTCGACGGCGCCACGGTGTTCGAGGATGCCTCGGGCGCGATCGCGAGTGACGACGGCGTGCGCTTCGACGGCTACGTGGCACCCGGCCGCCACCTCGTGACGTTCCATGTCCAGGCGACCGGCAAGGACGACGACTCGTTCACGTCGGCGACCGAGACCCAGGTGGTCGTCAAGGCCGTCGGTGACAAGGACCTCGTCGTCGCCGCGAAGGGTCACGACAACGGCGATATCGCCTACGCGTGGAAGCGCAGCGAGAAGGGCAGCTACGGTCTCGGCATTGACGTGAACGTGAAGTCGGTCGCCACGGGCGCGGCCAAG
Source organism: Haliangiales bacterium (assembly GCA_038322185.1). Lineage (GTDB taxonomy): Bacteria > Myxococcota_A > Polyangia > Haliangiales > Haliangiaceae > JABFXX01. The sequence goes on along the minus strand of JBBQFU010000136.1, from coordinate 21,535 downwards.
GCGAAGAAGTGACCATCCGCTCGCGCGATACGGGCCCGGCCTCCGGGACGGCTGCGCCGACAGTAGCCTCGGAGACCGCATGCGGGCCTCATCCCCACCGGATGGAACGCTCTCCAATCTTGGCGCCTGTCCGAGTTCCGGACGACATCGACAACAACCCGGGCGCCGCCGCACGCGGGCCATATCCCCACCGGATGGAACGCCAAGACGCCAAAATCAGAACCAGAGAGATCGCCAGAGAGAGTGTTTTCTCCAAAACCACCCTCCCTGGCGATCTCTCTCCAATTTTGGCGTCTTGGCGTTCCATCTTGGACACGTCTGGCCCGCGCTCGCGCTTTGTCCGAAATGCGGACGATATCGCAGTGACCGAGCCGGCGAATGCACGCACCGGCGACGCGACCTACACGAACCGCACCGGCCTCCGCTCATGGATCCGCAAGGGCCTCGGCTCGCTCGCGATGGCGCTCGCGCTGTGCACAGCAGCCTCCCCCGCCACCGCGGCACCGAGGGCAGCCGAAGACTCGCCGAGCCCCTCGCCCGTGGTCAGCGACCCGATCGCGAAGTACTTCACCGAGCTCGAGGCGATGAAGCTGATCGACGCGGAGAGCGGCACGCTCGACTCGCTTCGCAAGGATCTGCAGGTCGCCGAGGGCCTCCTGCGCGACGGCACGTTCACCAACGCCGCGGTCGCGCTCTACGCGATCGTCAAGTCGCCCCGCTACAGCGCGTTCACCGACTTCGTCGAGTACCAGAACGCGGAGTACGACCTCGCCGTCTCGCTCGAGCGCGCCGGCAGCTTCGGTGCCGCCCTCGAGATCGTCGAGAAGGTCCTCGAGCGCGGCCCGAGCGCCGCGTACTGGGGCCCCGCGCACCGCCGCGCGATCGACATCGCGATCGAGACCCGCGATCACCGCGGCGTGCTCGCGCGCATCGAGGCGATCAAGACCAGCGAGCCGATTCCACCATCGGCCGCTGGCGAGCGCGCGTATCTGCGCGGCCGCGCGGCATACGATGCCGGCAAGCTTGCCGAGGCCGAGGGTCAGCTCGTCACGATCTCGCGCAAGAGCCGGCTGTATTCCTCGGCGGTGTATCTGCGCGGCGTGATCAAGGCGCGCCGCGGCGAGTACAAAGACTCGGCCGAGGCGATGTGTGAGGTCGCGGGCACCGAGGACAACGACTCGCTCACGTTCGTCGTCGACGATCGCTACTTCACGATCAAGGACCTCGCACGCCTCGGCCTTGGCCGCCTCGCGCACGAGGCCAGCGAGTACGACGACGCGTACTACCACTACTTCCAGATCCCGGAAGACTCGGTGTATCTGCCCGACGCGCTGTTCGAAGCGGCGTGGTCGATGTACCAGAAGCGCGAGCTCGCGACGGCGAGAGATCTGGTGAAGGAGTTCCTTCGCGAGTTCCCGACGTCACCGCTGTGGCCCGAGGCGAGCTTGCTCGCGGGCTACGTCGACCTCGCGGACTGCGAGTTCGACTCGTCGCAGAAGTGGTACGACCGGCTCGTCGAGAAGCTGCAGCCCATCGTGATCGAGATGGATCGCGTGCGCAAAGACCCCGACGCGCGGCGCCGCCTGTTCGAGAAGGCACTCACGCGGTTCCGCGAGGTCAAGCAGACCGGCGAGCTCACGAAGACCAGCGTTGCCGAGGCGAAGGCCCTGACGGCGAGCGAGCAGATCCTGGCGCTCGTTCGTCTCGATCCGAAGTACCTGCGCCTCAACGATGCGGTGGTGGGTGCGACCGAGCTCGCGAACAGCGCGCCGCTCGTGGTGCGCCAGTGGCAGAACCTCGCGCAGCAGGTGAAGGAGACCAAGGTCGGCGCCGTCAGCGGCAGCGCATCACTCGAGCAAGAGCAGCTCGACGATGCGAACGCACTCGTCGAGAACCTGCGCCGTCTCGACAAGCAGATCAGCGACCAGTACGGCGAGATCCTGCGCGCCAAGCGCGAGAAGCTGATGCCCGAGGACGATGCGAAGAAGGAGCTCGAGCGCCTCGACGCCCTCGCCACCAAGAACGAGGTCGCCCTCGCCAGTGCGCTGAGCGTCGCCGACAAGGCTGCCACGGCCGCGGCCACGCAAGCGAGCGGCGGCATTCGCCCGATGATCCAGGCCGACATCACCGAGGCCCGCCGCCTCGACAAGGCCGCGCACGCACTCGCCGCCAAGCTGCAGGCCGCCGGCGAGAAGCTCGCGCAGGCATCGCTGGACCGGCTCTACGACGACACCCGCCGGGTCCTCGACAAAGCGAAGCTCGGCAAGATCGACGCGATCATCGGCCAGAAGCGCAAGCTCGACATCGAGGTGCAAGACCTCGCCGCCGGCCGCCTCCCCGAGGAGCTGATCGGCCGGATGTGGAACGCGAGCATGATCGGCGACGACGAGGAGTACTGGCCGTTCGAGGGCGTGTACTGGTCCGACGAATACTCGGGGTACCGCTGATGAACAAGCTCGCGCTCCTCACCACGCTACTGCTGTCGACCGCGACCGCGCACGCGCAGAAGCCCGCGCAGGAGATCGATCTCCAGCGCGGTCCCGCGGCCGAGCTCTACATTCGCAAGCGCCCACCCGCGCCCGAGGCGCCGGTGCTGTCCGCAGACCTCAAGAAGATGCTGCTGTCGACGGAGAAGCGCCGCGACGACAAGCGCACCGAGGCCATCGGCCTGCTCCGCGGCTTCCTCAGCTCGAACCCGACCGGCGAGGCCCGCGCCGACGGTCTGTTCAAGCTCGCCGAGCTGCTGTGGGAAGAGGCACGCCGCACGTTCCTCATCCGCATGGACGAGTACGGCCGCGCGCTCGAGAAGTGCGCCCAGGCCAAGGGCGAGTGCGCGACGCCGAAGGAGCCGCGCATCGACCTCACCGAGGCCGAGAAGCTCTACGTCGAGCTGCACGACAAGTTCCCGCAGTTCCGCCGCATGGACCTCGTGACCTACCTGATCGGCTTTGCCGCGAAGGAGGACAACCGCGAGGACGAGGCGATGGCGAAGTTCCAGGAGGTGATCGCTCGCTTCCCGACCTCGCCGCTGTTCGGCGACGCCTGGATGATGGTCGGTGAGCACTACTTCGCGCTCGGCCAGTGGCAGAAGTCGATCGACGCCTACAAGCACATCCCCGACGACGCCTCGACCAGCGACCTCGCGACATTCAAGGTCGCGTGGTCCGAGTGGAAGCTCGGCAACAGCGAGCAGGCGGCGAAAGACTTCAAGCGCGTGCTCGACAAGGCGGTCGAGGCCGAGCGCACCGGCACTGCTGCGCAGAAGCGCCGCAGCGCCTCGCTCCGCGACGAAGCGCTCGAGTACCTCGTGGTGGTGTTCACCGAGGATCGGTCGATCAGCGCGCAGGAGGTCTTCGACTTCCTCGCGTCGATCGGCGGCGAGCGCTACTCGCGCGACGTGATGATCAAGGTCGCCGAGAGTTACGCCGGCCAGGCCGAGTGGGAGCGCAGCAACGAGGCGTTCCGGTTCCTCATCAAGATGGATCCGACGTCGATCAAGTCGGCCGAGTACCAGCGCGACATCGTCCAGAACTGGTCGAGCGCCCTCGACGTCGAGCGCGCCCAGGACGAGATCAAGGTGCTGCTCGACAACTACGGCCCCGCGACGGCGTGGGCAAAGGGCCAGAAGAACCGCGACGCGGTCGAGCGCTCGCTGGCAGTGACCGAGGAGCTCGTGCGCGTGACCGCCACGAACATCCACGGCGAAGCGCAGCGTCGCGAGAAGATCGCGAAGCTGCCGAAGCAGGTCGAGGGCTGCGTCAGCAAGCCGATCGCGAATGGCGAGCTGCTCGGCCTCTACACGAAGGCATCCGAGGCATACGAGCAGTACCTCGCTGCATTCGCCGCATCGAAGACCGCGGCCGAGAAGTCGATCGAGCTGCGCCGCTACCGCGCGGACATCCTGTGCTTCAAGCTCGCCAAGGTCGAAGCGGCCGGCGACGAGTACCTCGCGGTCGGCAAGAGCGCGCCGGTCGGCAAGTATCACAAGGAAGCGCTGCTCGCGGCGATGTCGGCGTTCGAGGCGGCACGCCCGAAGGACACCGTCGGACGCCGCAAGCTGCACGACGTCGACAAGAAGTTCGGCGAGGCGATCGACCTCTACGCGACGCTGTTCCCCGCCGACTCCGAGCTCGTTGGCGTGATCTTCAAGAACGGCCAGATGTTCTACGACTACGGCGAGTACGACGAGGCCATCAAGCGCTTCGGCGTGATCGTCACGAAGTACCCCAAGGATCCGAACGCGGGCCCCGCCGGCGATCGCATCCTCAGCGCACTCAGCAAGGCGCAGGACTACGAGAACATCGAGGAGTGGGCGCGCAAGCTCAAGACCGCGCCGTCGTTCGCGGCGAAGGACCAGCAGGATCGCCTCGCGCGCCTGATCGTCGACTCGATCCTCAAGAGCGGCGACAAGTACGCGGACGCCGGCAAGTACGAGAAGGCCGCGTCCTTCTATCTGCGCGTGCCCAAGGAGACCCCGGACGCCAAGGTCGGCGCGCAGGCGATGATGAACGCCGGCGTGATGTTCGAGCGCGCCAAGGAGCCCGAGGACGCCGCCGACGTCTACATCGAGCTCGCCGAGAAGTACGGTGCGACCGCACCGGACCTCGCCGAGAAGGCCGCGTTCTCCGCCGGTGTCGTCTACGAGAAGGTGCTGTTCTACGACCGCGCCGCGAAGGCGTACGAGATCGTGATCAACAAGTTCGGCAAGGGCGCGAAGGCCGCCGACGCGCTGTTCAACGCCGGCTTGCTGCGCCAGGCGCTCGGCCAGCACGACCGCGCGATCTCGCACTACAAGGAGTACGCGAAGCGCTACGCCGAGCGCAAAGACGCACCCGACGTAGCGTTCAACATCGGCGTCGTCTACGAGGAGGCCGGTCAGGAAGGCCCCGCGTACCAGGCATTCGTCGACTACGCGCAGCGCTACCGCTCGACCGGCAAGCGCATCATCGAGGCGCACACGCGCTCGGGTGTGCTCGCGCTCAAGCTCGGCCGCATGAAGCAGGCGAAGGACGACTTCGCGGCGGCACAGCGGTTGTGGAAGAGCCAGACCGGCAAGGACAAGGCCGACGGCAAGACGTGGGCGGCGCAGGCTCGCTACAACGAGGGCGAGCTGATCTTCCGCGAGTACGAGAAGGTCACGCTCGACGTGCCGCCGGCCAAGCTCACCAAGGCGCTGCAGACCAAGAGCAAGCTGCTCGGCGAGGCCGAGAAGGTCTACCTGTCCGTCGTCGACTACAACGATCTGCGGTGGGCCACGGCTGCGATGTATCGCATCGCGCAGGTCTACGACGGGTTCGCCGAGTCGCTCATCAACGCGTCGACGCCCAAGGGGCTGAGCGAGGATCAGCAGCAGGCGTATCGCGACGCGCTCGACATGTACGTCGTCAACATCCAGAACAAGGCCGTCGAGCTGTTCAGCCTCGGCTACACGAAGGCGATCCAGCTCCAGGTCTACGACGCGTACACCGCGAAGATCCGGGAGGCGCTTGGCCGGCTCGCTGCCGACAAGTTCCCGCCCGAGCGCGAGGCACGCAGCAAGGAGCGCACGGGCGACCGCCCGCCGACGCTCGAGATCGTGACGGAGGTGGCGCGATGAGGATCAAGCCAATGCTCCTCGTCGCACTGCTCGCAGTCGTCGCGTGCGGCCCCAGCGGCAAGCGCACGGTCAAGGGCGGAGGTCGCGCCACTGCCGAGCGCCGCGAGCCGATCAAGCCCGCCGCGATGAAGGAGTTCGACTCGGCGATGCGCGCACTGCGCCTGGGCGGACCGGAAGCCAACGAGACCGCGCGGGCCCGCCTCAAGAAGGCGCTCGAGATCGACTCGAGCGTGTGGGAGGCCTGGTACGACCTCGGCGTGATCGCCTGGCGCGAGGGCGAGGACGATCAGGCCATCGACGCATTCGGCAAGGCACTGGCCGCGAACCGCGAGCACACGCCGACGCTGATGGGCCGCGCCGAAGCGAACCGTCGCGCCGGCCGCAAGAAGGAAGCGCGCCGCGACTACGAGAACGCGCTCAAGCTCATGGCCGATGACGATCCGAACCGGCTCGACACCGCGTCGCGGCTCGCATCGCTGCTGCGCGATGCAGGCGAGTTCGAGGACGCGGTCGAGATCCTGCGCGAGACCGTTCGCGTCGCAGGCACGAGCGCGAAGATCTATACCGAGCTCGGTCAGATCTACATCGCGCAGAAGCGCCTCGAGCTCGCGCAGCTCGTGCTCGTGAAGGCGATCGAGATCGACGCCAAAGATCCTGCGGTCTACAACGCGCTCGCACTGCTCGCGCAGAAGCAGGGCAAGGCGCAGGAAGCGTTCGAGCGCTTCGACCAGGCCGTGTCGCTCGATCCCAACTATATCGACGCGCGCTTCAACAAGGCCACCGTGCTCCTCGACGCCGGCGACTACGCGCGCGCGAAGACCGAGCTGACGGCGATCACCGAGAAGCGCGGCGGAGCGGACGACTTTGCCGCCCAGGTCTCGCTCGGCGTCGCCCACCGCGGCCTCAAGGAGCACGCGGAGGCCAAGAAGGTCTGGGAGCGCGTGGTCAAAGAAGCACCCCGCCGCAGCACGCCGCGGGCCGACGCCATGTGGAACCTCGCCCTACTCAAGATCGACTTCCTCGAGGATCCTGCCGGCGGCAAGTCCGAGCTGGAGCGATATCTGCAAGAAGCCCCGACGAGCCACGGAAAGCGGCAAGACGTCGAGAACAAGTGCAAGGAGGTCAAATGTCGTTGAGGCGGCGAACCCCCATGAGGGGGCTACTGTCCACGCTACTGGTGTGTGCGCTGGTCGTACCTGCGGCAGCGCAGGGGAAGAAGCAACCTGGGCCTGCGGCCCCTGCTCCCGCCCCTGCCGACACCAAACCGGACAAGAATGAGAAGAAGAAGGACACACCCCAGAAGGTGAAGAACTTCGACTTCAACGCTCTCGATCTGAACGGCCGCATGCGCTCGCCGCAGCTGCTGTATTTCCTCGAGCGCGCCAATGAAGAGCTCGAGCGTGCGAGCCTCGAGAAGCGATCCTTCATCCCGCACATCGTGCGGAGCGTGGAGGAAGAGAAGCTGTGAGCACGGTTGCTCTGCGCACGGCGCTGGTCTGGCACGACGAGGTCATGGATGACGTCGTCAGCCACAAGCCCGCGAAGATCACGCTCGGCAATGCCGGCGGCACGACGTTCACCGTGCCCGGCATTGGCTTGCCGAAGAACTTCGCGATCGTGCGTCCAGGCAACCGCGGCTATCTGCTCACGCTCGGCGAGAAGATGGGCGGGACGATCTGCATCGACGGCGAGACCAAGGACGTCTCCGAGTTCGTGCAGCGCGGCGGTGAGGGCGATGGCCCCGGTGGCTTTCGCGCCACGCCGATCAGCGGCAAGGACTGGGGCGTCATCAACCTCGACGAGTCGGGCGACTACAAGCTGTTCTTCCAGTTCGTCCCCGTCGAGGACGCGCAGCCGTTCTTCACCAAGCCCGTGCTCTATGCGGGCGCCGCCGGCTGGCTGCTGTCGAGCATCGCGCTCGCCGTCGTGTTCTTCCTGCGCGGGGTCGACACCGACTTCACGATCCTCGACTCGGAGTTCCTCGCCGAGGCGGTCGAAGCATTCTTCCTCGGCTCGATGATCGCGAGTGCCGCGCTCGGAGTCGCGGCTCTCATCTACTGGCTCTACAAGCAGGACGGCGATCAGCAGGCGTCGTTCGGGTTCTCCGTGCTCGCGCACGCCGCTTTGCTGGTGATGACGTATCAGCTCTACGACGGCGGCGATCCATTCGCGTGGCCGGGCCCGCGTGCGCTGACCGGCAACTATCTCGTGACGCGCCTCGAGATGGAGGAGCCGGTGACGCCGCCTCCCACCGTCGGTGCGAAGGTCGATACCGGCGCGTCGGCGGCGAAGTCGCCCGAGAAGGCGAAGAACACGGCGACCAAGAACGACGAAGGCGCGGCCGGCGGCAAGGGCGAGAAGGAGCGCGCACGCGATCCAAACTCGAACAACACGCCACCGGCGCCGCCGAAGGTCGCGCTGATGGAGGACAAGAACCGTCGCGTCCTCGACAACATCATGGACAAGAACCTCAGCACCGGGCTGAACAAGTTCGCCGGCATCAAGGGCGACGAGGTGAAGCGCGGTGACCTCGGCTTTGGCCCGGGCACCGGCACCGGCGTCGGCGCGGGTACAGGCACGGGCACCACGCGTGGCAGCAAGGGCACCGGCACCGGCGGTGGTGGCGATGCCGAGGGTGATTTCGAGAGCAAGAAGGGCCCGATCGCCACCGGCGGTAATCGCCCCGGCGGTGGCAACTGCGCCAAGCCGCCGTGCGGAACCTCGCCCAAGGAAGTCTCGATCCAGTTCAAGGATCCCGAGGGCGACTTCGGCGGTCTGACGGCCGAGGAGATCAACCGCGTCGTCCAGGCACGCAAGGGCATCTTCCGCGCCTGCTACCAGGGCGAGCTCAACCGGTCGCCCGGCCTTGGCGGCAAGCTCATCGTGAACTTCCAGATCGGCGGCGATGGCGTCGTGAAGAGCGCAAAGATCAGCGGCGGCAGCTCGATGCGGAACTCGACCGTCGAGAGCTGCGTGACGTCGAACATCATGCGCCTCAAGTTCCCGGCGAAGGGTGGGCTCGCCAACGTCAACTATCCGTTCCTGTTCCAACCGGGAGGCTAGCCATGCGCAAGCTCATCGTCTATTCCAAGGCCGGCAGGGTTCCCACCCCATGGCCATTCGCTGCGCTCATCGGGCTTGGTCTCGTCACGGCGTGCGGCAACAACGAGCCGCAGTACGTGCACTGCGCGCCGATGGGTGCCGCGCCGACGGACACGTGTAGCTTCCAGGCGGGCACCGACGACGGCACCGGCATCACCCTGCGCTCGGGCTTCCTGCACGTGCCCGTGAGACCGGAGGCCCAGTGGAACGCCAAGGATCGCGCACGCCGTGCCGAGCTCCAGATGGAAGTCGACCCCACCGGCGCGGTCGTCGTCCCCGTATACCGCCTCGAGCACTACTCGCTCTCGGTCGAGTGGGTCGTTCGCAACCTGTCGCCGAGCGAGGGCACGTTCCGGATCGGTCTCAACGGTGGCAACGAGGAGTTCGCCTACGACCCGTCGATGATCATGCTCGCCGACGACGACGACCCTCCCCCGCCCTCACTCGCGGGCGACATCCCGACGAAGATCGGCCCGATGGCCACGATGTCCGGCGTGTTCCGCGAGGACCAGCTGCGCGAGGCCGCGATCGACCTCGACCAGATCACGCGTGGCAACGTGAACATGTTTGCCGCGGTGCTCACCATCAACAAGCAGGCGGATTCGTTCCAGCCGGTCACCCCGCTCGACGTCACGACGGATCCGCCGACGGGCGGCGAACCGACCGGCCCCGAGATCGTCGAGGCCGCGTGGCGCCAGCTGATCCGGGTCGACGTGATCTTCGATCCCGACCGCCTGATGGAGATCGAGTATTCGCTGCGCCTGCGCGAGCACATCGAGGTCGTCCATGAGGAAGGGCTCAATGCGCCGGCTGCCGAGCTGGAGATCATCGACCCGCCCTACTACCAGGCATCACTGCCGTAACTGATCTACGATGCTCGCTGCATGAGACGGGTGCGATTGCTGCTGGCCGCCTGGGCCGTCCTGGGTGTCACGCCCGTGCACGCACGTCCCGCCTCGACGGGCTTCTTCGCCGAGGCAGGTTTTGGCGCGGTGAAGTTCCTGCCGCCCGACGGGGCGAACGCCAAGCTCGGCCCGACGATGCAGGTGCGCGTCGGTCGCGACGTGTTCTCGTGGGTCTCGCTCGGCGTGTTCGTTGCGGCGTCGAGCCACGAGGCGACCGTTCCCGCGCCGCCGGTCGATGAGTGGTTCCAGCTCTACCGTGGCGGCGCTGACGTCCGGCTCGGCGGCCTGCTCGGCAGCGTCGCGCTGTTCGTCGAGGGTGGCGTCGGCGTCACGATGATGTCGTCGAACGTGCTCGAGAAGGTGATGACCGTCGAGCCCGGCGAGCGGTTCTCGATCGGCTTCCACGGCGGCGCCGGCCTCGAGTACCAGTTACAGAACCGACACTACGCGCTCGGTGCGGCGGTCGATGCGGTGCTCGCGCCGCAGTTCGACAACATCAAGGCGATCGATACCCGCATCTACCTGCGCTACACGTACGGCGGCGGCTGACCGACTTTGCGCGAGCCGCGGGTGAGGTGCGCGCAGCGCTCAGCCGCTGACGTACTCTAGGCACATGCGGTGGATGACAGCAGTGCTGATGCTAGCGGCGTGCGGCGGCGACGGCGGCGACTGCCCCGCCTACGCGAACATCACGGGCGGCACGTTCGCGCGCACCGGCGCGATGACGACGTGGACGATGGAGGTCGAGGAGCTGCCTCCGACCCTGACGTTCGATCAGGCCGATGTGCCGGCGAACGTGCTCGAGTACCGCTGGGCGATCGACCTCGATGCCAACAGCGACGGCACGCGCGACTTGCAGCTGTCGGCGCAGCACTTCCGGTTCGCCGATGCGCCCGAGACCGAGCGACCGCTGCTCATGGGTACGCAGCAGGATCTGTGGACGGTCATGGGCCCGGCCTCCTCGCTCAGTGGCGACATCACGGTCACCACCGCGGGCAACGTGATCACGTTCGTCGTCGAGGACGACGAAGATCCGCTGCTGCCGATGGTCACGGCGGCATCACAGGGCACGTGGGTGACGTTCACGAAGTTCGGCCGGTCGCTCGGCGACCAGTGCGAAGACTCGTTCGAGCCTTAGCGCAGCGCGTGCTTGCCGCTACCGATGAGATCGAACAGCACGCGGCGAAACGCGGCGTTCGCGTCGAGCATCCCGATCACGGCCGACACGCCGAGGCGCTGGCGCCACAGCAGCAGCAGGCGCGCTGGCAGCTGAACTCCACCCGACGCGAGCACGCGTCCGGTGGTCTCGGCAAAGTCGCCTGCGTACTTCGCGTCCCAGTGGAACGTGCCGTGGGTCGACAGCGGCGCCGCAAGCGCGCGCTCCCAGTCGCGGTGCGAGTTGGTCGCGAGCGAATCGGTGCGGCGCAGCAGGCCCGAGCGGCCGAGCGCCATGCGGAAGCGTTCCGCGGCGGTCGCGTTGTCCTCGTCGAGCAGGCCCCACCAGATGGCACGGTCGGCGTCGCGGACCGCGTCGGGAATCGTGAGCGCACAGCCGAAGTCGAGGCAATGCACGAGCACGTGGCCGTCGGACTCGGTCTCGACCAGGAAGTTGCCCGGATTGGGATCGGCGTTGAGCAGGCCGTGCGCGAGCGGTGAGCCCCACGCGAACTTGTAGATTGCGGCTGCCGTCTGGGCGCGAACCTCGGGGGAGCCACCCGCCGCGGTATCGACGATCGTCTTGCCCTTGGCGCGCGTCATCGTGAGCACGCGCGAGGTCGACAGCTCGCCGATCACGCGGGGCACGCGCACGCAGCGGTCGCCGTCCCAGGCCGCGGCGAACTTGCGCTGAACTTCCGCCTCGGCCGCGTAGTCGAGCTCGCTGCGCACCGCTTCGGCCAGCGCGTGGATCGCATCGTCGTCGAGCGACCGCCCGATCTCGGCGCCCGCGAGCTTGCGGATGAACGCCTCGTCGTCGAGGTCCGAGCGCAGAGCCTCGGCAACGCCGGGGTACTGGACCTTCACCACGACATCGGTGCCATCGTGCAGCTTCGCGCCATGCACCTGGCCGAGCGACGCTGACGCGAGCGGCGTGGTCTCCCAGTCGGCGAACAGCGTCTGCGGCGGCTTACCGAGGTCGCGCTCGATGACGGTCGCGATCGCGCTCGACGACACTGCCGGCGCGTGATCCCACAGGCCGCCGAGGACCTGCCGTGCAGCTGCACTGGCACCGCGACCGCGACCGAGGCTCGCGCCCGGATCGTAGGCCGCGAGCTGCGCGACCTTCGCGAGCCCGCCCTTGAGCCGGCCGGCCTGCGCGGCGAGTGCACGCGCGGCTTCCTCGTCGACGACCAGGTCATCCTCGTCGGAGCCCGTCGGATCCGTGGTGAGCACCTGCTTCGCACGCGCCCATAGCTTCGCGAAGCCGACCTTGCGCTCGGCCCAGCGGCGATCGTTTTTGATCTCGTCGTCACTCATCGCGTGGTCGGCGGCGACTCGGGCTCGGCCGCGAGCTGCGCGAGCTTGTGCAGGCCCGACGGATCGTCGTTCCAGAACAGCTCGACGCGGTTCTTGCCGGTCTTCTTGGCGCGATACAGCGCACGGTCGGCCTTGCGCACGAGGTCCTCGCCATTGACCGCCTTGCTCTCCGGATACGCGGCGATGCCGAGCGAGGCGGTGACGGCGAGCGCCTTCGGCGGATCGTCGTCGGTGGTGATGCGCAGGTCGGCGATCGACTCGCGGATGCGCTCGGCGAGGTTGTACGCGCCGACCATCTCGGTGCGCGGCAGGATCACCGCCATCTCCTCGCCACCGTAGCGTGCGGCGGTATCGACGCCACGCATCTGGGCCTTGATGACATTGGCGATCGCACGAAGCACACGGTCACCGACGAGATGCCCGTAGGTGTCGTTGAGTTGCTTGAAATCGTCGAGGTCCATCATGATGATCGAGAACGGCGTGTTGTAGCGCCGCGACCGCTCGATCTCCTCTTCCATGCGGGCGTCGAGGTAGCGGCGCACGAACAGGCCGGTGAGGCCGTCGACCATCGCGAGCTCGTAGAGGTGCGCGTTCTGGAGCGCACCGGCAATCTGCAGCGCGAGTGACTCGAGCAGGCGCTGGTGCTCGGGACCGAATGCGCCGAGCCGGCTCGACTGCACGGCCACCACGCCATCGCACTCGCCGTACATGAACAGCGGCACGCCGAGCCACGACTGGATGCCCTCGCCGCCGTACGCGACGTCGTCGGCCGCGAGGTCCTCGATGAGGCGTGCGCTCGCGTTCGTCATCACCCAGCCCGCGGCGCCCTCACCCGCGATCGCCGGCTGGCGGAAGAACTTGTCGGTCGCGCGATCGAAGCCGTCGAGCATGAGCTCGGACTCGCGGCCGGCGCGCCGGTGCACGAACGTCACTGCCTCGGCCTCGGGAATCGCCTTGACCGTCTCGCGCGCGACCGCCTCGACGAGCTCCTCGAGCTGCAGCGAGGCCGAGAACCGGCGGCCCGTGGCGTTGAGGATCTCGAGGTCGTGCACGCGTTCCTGTAGCTCGTGCCGTGCACGCGACAGGCGCGCGAACACGAAGTTGATCAGCAGATAGGTCAGCGACAGCAGCAAGAAGCCGAGCGGTTGGGCCTCGTCGTAGAGCAGCACGAGCACGACGCCGATCGGCATCAGCGACGCCTCGGCTCCGATGCCCGGCAGCGCGAGCCGGCGCAGGTAGTCGCCCCACTCGTGACCGAGCAAGCGCAGCCGCAGGCCTTGCAGCGCGTAGTGCGAGATCAGCAGCGTGCTCGCGATCGCGACCACCTTGACCGCCGCGACGACCGCATCGGGATTTGTCCCGACGACCGCGTCGGCGCGGAACAGCCAGGAGCACACCACGAGCAAGCCGCCGCTCATGCCGCCGAAGTAGAGGACGTAGCCGAGGTCGGCGTACCAGCCGTCCGTGTCGGCATTGCCGCGACGCCGCTTGGCGGACAGTCGCGCCGACGCATCGAGCGTGAGCGCGAGCGCGACCAGCCGGCCGGCCTCGAACGTGCCGACGCACAGCGCGGCTGCCACGTAGTACGCCGAGTCGAGTGACAGCACGCTCCCCTCGACGAGCCGGAATGCGAGCGCTCGCGCGGCGAGGATCACCACCACGAACATCAGGATCGGCAGGCCGGGCGTCGGCGCGTCGGCCGGCAGAATGTCGAGCGCTGGCAAGCCGAGCACGATGCCCCAGCCAATCAGGCCCAGACAGATCGTGAATGCGTGACCGATCCACAGCTGCCGCTGCGCCCGCATCGTCATCGACTCGGAGGGCCCCGCCGTGATCGGCCGCTGGAAGCCGCCGGTGCGATTCTCCGAGTCGGATGCCGAGGCAGCGCGGACCGAGTCCGATGCCGAAGACGCGCGGTCCGATGCGGAGCTGCTCCGGGCCATGTGCTGTTCCGATGCCGTGCGCGCGCGTGTGACCGACGCGAACAGCGAGCCATTGCGGCTATCGGAGCGAGCGCGACCCGGCGGCTGCTGTGAGTCTGCGCGCGGCCTGGGGCTTTGCGAGTCGGAGCGTGCACGAGGCATCGAGCTCTGCGAGTCGGAGCGTGCACGAGGCATCGAGCTCTGCGAGTCTGATCGCGTGCGCGCCGGCTCGGACTTGCCCGCTGACTCCGCACGCGGGTTTGGCGATTCCGCACGCGGCTTGGGTCCGCTGGGCGGCGGATCGGACTTCTTGCGGCTCACGCGGCTACCCCGCGGTCCGCCCCACCACAGGCCGCCACGAAGTCAGGACAGCCAAGCGTCGACACCACCGCGCGTATGTACCAAAAGACCCTGCTGCGAGGAGCATTTACTCACCCGGCGGCCCCCACCGAACGCCGAAAAGCGGAAAGCCCCCGCCATGGTCATGGAGAGGGCTCTCGAGAAGGGTTGGGTTGGGAGTTAGATATCGATGATCATGACGCCGCGCTCGCCCTCTTGTTCTCGGGGCGGATTGACGATGGACCGGGGACCGGGGTCCCGGTCTGGTCGTTCGAGCGGCAGCTCGACATGGGCCCGCTCGCTCTCGCGGCGCCGTTCATCTTCTTTTTTGAGGATTTCTTCGATGATCCAGGGATCCAACATCGCGGACCGCCTTTCGCGGGGTTCGATCGACTCAACCTAACTATGAAGCCCCTATCTCTGCGTAGCTACTAACCTCAACCACTGCAACCTACGGGCCTTGAGACGCTGCGTCCCGTACCTTCATTCTAACGCATGGGATTTCGCGGGGCTGTATTTCGATCACCACAAATGTTCGATGCGCGAGATCCACGTAACCGCGCCACCGCCAGAGTGTGTGCGCCTCACTAACGCACATCGTCGTCGGGATTATTGAGGACAAGCGCGACCTTGACGCACTCCGCATCACCCTGACTTTTTTGCGGGGCGTGGTGACGAAACGGGCACTGGTGGATCTATCAGGTGGGCAAATCCCCACATCGGTGGCTACTCGACGGGCCACGCCTGAGATCGTCAGTCGAGATCTTTCAGCTTCCAGACGCCATCCTCTTTGACGAACTTCACCTCGAATCGGTCGCCATAGCTCATGCGTGCGTCGTTGCCGCGCTCGGTGATGGGCTCGTCGACGTTCGCCTCGAGCGTGTTCATGAGCGTCTCGACCTGATCCTTGCTGCCGCCGGTCATCTGATCTTTCATCTTCGTCGCGTCCATCTTCTCCCGGTACTGATTGGGGACGAAGCGGAGCATCACTTCCCAGCGCTCGAGCCGGAACGCGCGAATGAACGAACGCAGCGCGGCCTTCGGCGAGGACTGATCGTAGAACCCGAGCGGGTTGCTCGCGATCCGCCACTGGCCACCCTCCTGGACGAGGCGCATCTGATCGCCGAGCCCGTACTCGAACTCGGCAGAAACTTCGAGGCTGCCGTGCTTGCCGCGCAGCCGCTCGGCGGTCTCGTCGACCTCGCGCGGGTTGTCGCGCATCATCCGCGTGTAGTCCTCGCGCGAGACCTTGCCGCGGAAGCTCGACGACATCAGGTCGTACGCCGAGCCGAAATCGTGGTTCTTGAGCGCGGTGCCGTACTTGTCCAGCGTCTGCGATGGACCCTTCGGGCGCGCGCAGCCGATGGCCACGAATACCGCGAGGGTCACGACAAGCGTCCGCACGCCTGGTTTATCCCATACGGGGCGCAGGGCCGCCACAAGCGAGCCCGATCGATCGACGAGCGAGCGAGCTTGCGAGCGCTGCGAGCTCCCTAGGGCGAGCGGGTCCCCATGGGACTGCGGGCCCGCAGATGATCGCCCGCGAAGCTCGACGTCGCCACCACCATGGTGATGGCAGCAAGAATCAGCGCGCCCGTCGGCACCCACATGGCCCGGTACAGCGACGTGAAATCAGACACGAGCCCGACGACGTAGGACGACGATGCGGTCCCCACGAGGTGCATCATGAAGATCACGAGTCCCTGCGCGGCGACCGCTTGCCCAGGTGGCGCGAGGTCATCGACCGACGCTGCGATCGGCGCGTGGTACCAGCTGAAGAAGAAGAAGTTCAGGGTGCCGGCGATCACGAGCACCGCGCCCGCACCGACCTCGAGGCTGATGATCGTGCACGGAATCGCGAGCGTCATTCCGATCACGATCGTCCACAGCCGCCCAGCCACGTACCTCGCGCGCAGGCGATCCGAGATGCGGCCACCGACGACGATGCCTGCGACCGCCCCGATCATCGCGATCGAGAGCACCGTGGTCGCGTCGCCCTTGGTCATCCCCTTGTCGCGCTGCAAGAAATCGAGCAGCCATGCGTTGAAGCCACCCGCCGCAAACGCCATCGCGGTCGACGACACGATCAGCCAGCGCAGCGTGCGAATCCGGAGCAGCGACCGGCCCTCGGCGAGGAACATCTTGCCGAGCTTGAGCGTGTAGCGCCACAGCGGCAGCGCGTCGCGCTGAGCCCGCTGCGCAGGAATCGGCAGCACGAGCACGATCACCGCGAGGATCAGCGTCGGCACCGCGAGCACGACGACAACGGCCGGGAACCCGACGGCAAGACCCGCACCGAACCCGAGGAGCCCGCCGAACAGCAGGCCGAGGTTGAACAACGCGATGCGGCTCGCCTTGCGCGGGCCTTCGTAGATCTGACCGAGGATCGAGTTCGCGACCGGCACGACCGCGGCGGTGCCAAAGCCGACGGCCGCGCGTGACACCGCGAGCTCGGTCATGTTCGACGCCAGTGCACCGAGCGCACTCGCGATCGCCGCGAGCACGAGACCAAACGCGATCACGCGGCGCCGGTCGTAGCGATCGCCGGCCCAGCCAAACGGCAGCGTCGCGATCGCGTGCGGCACCAGGAACGCCGTCGTGAGCAGGCCGAGCGCCTGGTCGCTGACGTGAAACTCCGCACGCAGATCCGGATACACGCCGAACAGCGCGTTGCGCACCGCGTACGCGACGAGGTTCGTGAGCGCGAGGACCGTGAGGATCTGCGGCCCGCGCTGGCTGCGCATCCACAGCGACTGGCGCGGATTGGGCTCTGCGTCGCCCCCCTGCCCGCCCGCCATTGTCATGGCGCGTTGTCGCCGGTCGCGCTCGACTCGAGCACGCTGACGTCGTACTTCGCGGCGGTGCTCGACGTAGCGTCGGGATTCTTCACGCGCAGCACGACCTTCGCGTTCGCCGGGACCAGCGCGGAGACCTTTTCGAGCACACCCTTGGTGCCCTTGTTCGCGGTCGCCACGACCTTGCCGTCGACGAGCAGCTCGCCCGCGAGGTCGATGTCCGACGGCGTGTCGATCGAGAACTCGACGGTGCGCTCGGTGGCGCCCGGTGGAATCGTGAAGCAGTCGATGTCGCCCGGCGTCCAGCTCGCATGCACGACCGTGCGATCCGCGGCGATCGTCTGCGGCCGCTCGGGGTTGTCGTTTGGCTCGAGCTCGGGATCCGGACCGAGCACCTGTGCCGTCGCATGCAGCGTGTACGGCGTCTCCGGGTTGCTGCGATCAGCGCGAACCGTCAAGTAGTAGAACGGCGGCGCGCCGTCGGGCACGAGCGGCAACAGGTTCTGCAGCGACAGCGCCTGGCCGCGCGGTGCCTTGCGCGTGGCCAGCACCACGCCGACACCGTCGGCGACCTCGAGCTCGAGTGCGAGGCCCTCGACGGCGCTGACCTTGATGTCGAGCGCGTTCTTCTCCGACAGCGTCTCGACGGACAGCTTCCACACGTCCTTGTCGCCGGACCAGCCGATGAACCCGACGGCATTATCCGAGACAATCAGATCATTCGCAGTGCCGCGATCGTCGTCGGGCTCGCGCTCACCACCGGTCGGAAGCGGGACCAGCTGCGCGGAGACCTCGTAGATGGGCGCCGACGCGACCGGCACAGGTGCGGGCTCTGCAGCCGGCGCACCCTTCTTGGCCTTCTTCGCCGGCTTGGGCTTCTTCTTCGGCACCTGCCGCACGACGATCGTGTAGCGGCCGGGCGTGACGCCGGCGTTCGGGATGCCCTCCTTGATCCGCGCGCCTGCCCGCTCGGACTTGCCAAGCGACGCGCCCGCACCGTCGATGAGCTCGAGGGAGAGGTCCATGCCCTCGATGCCGGACAGCGAGACCTGCAGCACGCCCGCCTTGTCGACCTCGAGGCGGTAGTAGTCCACATCGGTCTCGTCATCGAGCTTGCCGCGCGCGGTGCCGCCGAGCGTGACCGGGGTGGCGACATCCTCGCCGTCGTTGGGCTCGATCTCGTCGGCGACCGTGCCCGCGGCGCCGAGACCACCGTCGGGTACCTGCGCCTGCGTGATCATCTCGACCGGAGCCGCGCTACCGGTGCGCCTCGTCTTGGTGTCGCCTCCGCGACACCCGACCAGCGCGACCAGAAGTACGGCCCACTTGCTCATGCGACTTTCGACTTCTCCGCGAGTCCCGCGAGGAACTCTGCCGAGGAAACGACGTGACCGTCGACTTTGATTTCACCCTTCATCTTGAAGATCTTGCCCTTGCGGAGCGGCACGACCTCGATGATGAGCTGATCGCCCGGGACCACGGCCTTGCGGAACTTCACCGCGTCGATCGCCATGAACAGCATGACATGCGTGGTGGCGTCGAACGTGATCGCCTTGGACGCCAGGATGCCGCCCGCTTGCGCCATCGCCTCGATCTGGAGGACGCCAGGCATCACGGGCACGCCCGGGAAGTGGCCCTGGAAGAACGGCTCGTTGAGCGAGACGTTCTTGAGCGCGACGATCTTGTCCTCGGTCAGCTCGAGGACGCGGTCGATGAGCAGGAATGGATAGCGATGCGGAAGCAGACCCAGGATCTGCTCGGCCTTCATCACGGGCGGCGGGGACACCATCCCCGCCTCTATATCACGCGAGCTATTTCATCTCTGCGTTGAGCTTGGCGGTGAGATCGACGCTCTTGTCGGCCCACACCACGGCTTCACGGTCGAGGATGATGTTCACACCCTCGGCCTTCGCGATCGCTTCGATCTTCGGGCTCGCCTGCTTCAGGAGGTCCTGGATGAGCTTGGCGCGCTCCTCGGCGAGCGAGCGCTCGAGCTTCACGTAGACCTGTTGCAGCTCGATGAAGCGCTTCTCGAGGTCACCGCGCTTCTGCGCATAGACCTCGGGCTTGAGCACGCTCTTCTGCTTGTCGAGGTCGGCGTCGGCCTTCTTGAGCTCTTCCTGCTTCTTGTCGAGCTCGCTCTGCTTGGTCTTGCGCGTCTTCTCGAACGCATCGTTGGCGCGCTTGCCCGCGGGCGTTGTCGACAACGTGCTGTCCAGATCGATCACGCCGATCTTCGGAGCAGGCACGGCGCTCGTCGCCATGCCGCCCATCAAAGGGCTGACCATCAGACCAAGACCAAGACAAGCTAGGGCGCCAAACCGGTTCATGGGTGACCTCATACTGCGGGTTGGACGGTGGGCCAACCCAAAATCTTCAGAAGAAGTTTCCGATGGTGAATTCGAAAACCAGGGGATCTTCATTGGCTTGCGCCTGCGCATCGAGGGGGATACCCCACTCGAACCGGAGCGGGCCGATCGGAGAGACCCAGCGGAACCCAAAGCCAACACTCTTGCGCAGGCCCGAGGTCAGCGACTCGGCTGCCCGGAAGCATGGATCGAACTTAATGGAGATCGAGGCGTTCTTGCTCTGCAGGCCGGAGCAGTACCGATCCTCGAGGTTGTAGGCGTTGCCCATGTCGTAGAACACGACGCCCGAGATGCCGACCTTCTTGAACAGCGGGAACTCGATCTCGCTGTTCCAGATGATCTGCATGTTGCCGCCGAGCGGCAGGCTGCCGAGGCCTTGACCGACGTCACCCGGCGGCTGCGTGCGCAGCTTGGGTCCGAGCGACAGCGGCGCGTAGCCACGGATGTTGAAGATGCCGCCGACCAGGTAGCGCTCCGAGATCGGAACGCCGAGCGGGTCGGTCGAGGTCGTGATGCCGAGCTCGGCGTTGACCTTGAGGACGAACGGTCCCCACAGCTGGCGGTAGTGCCGCGCGAAGCCGCCCCAGCGCACGAACTTGTTCTCCGAGCCCGTGTACTGGCTCGCGTATTCCGCGAAGATCGAGTGGTACCAGCCGTCGGACGCGAACAGGCGGTTGTTTCGCGAGTCCCACGACAGCGATCCGCGGATCGACGAGGTCACGCCACCGCGGAACAGGTTGGCCACGCTCGTCGACGCGATCGGCGCGCTGGTGGCACCGAGGTTCGCGAAGCCGCCGGAGCCGGTCGTGATGTTGACGTCCTCGAGCTTGTAGGTGAGGAAGCCGCGAACGTCGCGAATCGCTGACCCGAAGTTGAAGAAGCGCGCGAGCGAGTAACCCCACGTTAGCGTGCCACCCGAGGCATTGCGGAAGAACGTGCCGAAGCCGCGACTCTGGTTGTAGAGGTCGAAGGCGAACGTCCACTGCGTGTCGAGGAAGTACGGCTCGACGAAGCGCAGCAAGAACAGCTGCCGCAGCGAGCTGAGCTGCGCCTGCAGCGCGAGCGTCTGACCGCGCCCAAACAGGTTGTTCTGCGAGATCTGCGCCTGCGCGATGAAGTTCTCGACCGACGAGAAGCCGGCGCCGATCTGGAACGTACCGGTCGGGCGCTCGCTGACCTCGACGTTGACCTCGACGAACTCGTCGGAGCTGCCGCGCTTGGTCGAGATCACCACGTTCTCGAAGAAGCCGAGCGCCATGATGCGGCGCTTGGAGATCTCGAGGTTCGTGTTGTTGAACAGCTCGCCCTCGGCGATCTTCATCTCGCGACGGATCACCTTGTCGCGCGTCTTGGAGTTGCCGCGCACGTTGATGCGCTCGAAGTAGGCGCGCTTGCCGCGCGAGACTTCGAAGGTCAGGCTGATCTGCTTCTTGTCGAGATCGACCTTGGTGAGCGGCAGGACGTTCGCGTACGCGTAGCCTTGGTCCTGATAGAACGACGACAGCTTCTCGCGGTCCTCGGCGATCTTGGTGCGTGAGAAGATCATGCCTGGGCGGATGCGAACCTTCGACAGGTTCTTGGGCTCGCCACCGATCAGGTCACCCTTGAACTTCACGGCGCCGATCGTGAAGACCGGGCCCTCGTCGACGGGAATCGACAGGTACATGAACTGCTTGTCGCGCGACAGCCGGAGCTGCGGCGTGCCGACCTTGACGTTGGCGTAGCCGCGGTCCCAGTAGTGTGCGCTGACGAGCAGCAGGTCGCGCTCGAACGCTTCTTGCGCGTAGGTGCCACTGTCGTTGAGGAAGGACAGCGCGTCGGCGCGACGCGTGGCGATCGAGCCGCGGAGCTCGTCGTCGCTGATCGCGTTGTTACCGATGAACTGAACCTCGCGGATCTTGACCTTGGCCTTCTCGTCGACCTTGAACCAGACGTCGACCTCGGCCTCGTTGACCGGCTTGACCTCGTAGTCGACGGTGGCGAGGTAAAAGCCCTTCTGGACGTAGAGGTCCGCGATCTTGTCGCGGTTCTT
>JBBQFU010000135.1:0-23600 GCA_038322185.1 Haliangiales bacterium | reverse complement strand
CCGCTATCCCGGTCAAGCACAATTGTCGCGCTCTGAACGACCACCGGTAAGCCGTGTGCGGGAAATCCGCACGCACGGTTTGAACGGGGGTCTCAATCGCATCCGTCCCACGACGGAAGAAGGTTAGATCTACCAATGCGCGCTGTCCGAATTCACGAGCTCACGGGGCCTGGAGCCCTGCGTGTCGACGAGGTTCCCGATCTCACGGCGTCGTCGGGCCACGTGCTCATCGAGGTCCGCGCCGCCGGCGTGAACTTCCCCGACATCCTGCAGACGCATGGCAAGTACCAGTTCAAGCCCACGCCACCGTTCTCGCCGGGTGGCGAAGTCGCGGGTGTGGTGACCGCCGTCGGCGACGGCGTGTCGACGATCAAGGTCGGAGACCGCGTCGCCGCCACGATGATGGCCGGCGGCTACGCCGAGCAGGCCGTGGTGCCCGAGCTCGCGTGCGTGAAGCTGCCCGATTCGGTGCGCTTCGAGATCGGCGCTGCGACGCTGCTCACCTACGCGACCACATATCACGCGCTCGTCGATCGCGCGGCTCTCAAGTCCGGCGAGTCGTTGCTCGTGCTCGGTGCAGCGGGCGGTGTGGGCATCGCAGCCGTCGAGCTCGGCGCGCTGCTTGGAGCGCGCGTGATCGCCGCTGCGTCCACCGCCGACAAGCTCGCGTTCTGCCGCGCACACGGCGCGAGCGAGACGATCGACTACTCGACCGAGGATCTGAAAGACAGGCTCAAGGCGCTCACCAAGGGTGGCGTCGACGTGATCTACGATCCGGTCGGTGGTGCGCTCGCAGAGCCCGCACTCCGCGGTATCGCGTGGCAGGGGCGCTACCTCGTCGTCGGGTTCGCCTCGGGCGAGATCCCGAAGCTCCCGCTCAACCTCACGTTGCTCAAGGGCTGCCAGATCGTCGGCGTGTTCTGGGGCTCGTTCGCGATGCGCGAGCCGGCGCGAAACCGCGCGCACTGCGAGCAGCTGTTCG
This sequence comes from Haliangiales bacterium, assembly GCA_038322185.1. Taxonomy (GTDB): domain Bacteria; phylum Myxococcota_A; class Polyangia; order Haliangiales; family Haliangiaceae; genus JABFXX01. Next base: position 22,618 of record JBBQFU010000135.1, on the reverse strand, counting down.
CGTGGATCGCCGAGGGCAAGCTGTCGCCCGTGATCGACGCGACGCTACCGTTCACCCAGGCAGCGGAGGCACTCGGCCGTCTCGAGCGCCGTCAGGTCAAGGGCAAGGTCGTGCTGGTGCCGTGAGCCCCGGCAGAGCCGGCCCGTTCAATCGCCTCGACCAGGCGCTCGAACGCGAACGGCTTGTGCAGCACGACGAGCCCGGGCGTCTGGAGAAACGCCTGGGTCCGCGCGGTGACCGCACCGCCGGAGATGAACACCATGCGCGACGCCATCTCGGGCCGCATTCGCGTGAGCTCTCGATGCAGCGCGACGCCGTCGAGATCCGGCATCATCAGGTCGCACACGATCACGTCGTAGGGGCGGTCACCGACGGCGCGCTCGAGCCCCTCGCGACCGCTCTCGGCCTCGTCGACCGCGAAGCCCTGGGCCGCCAGGGTGCGCACCACCACGCTGCGGATCAGCGGCTCGTCATCGATCACGAGCACGCGGCTACCGCTCGAGGGCACGGCCGCCGGTGGGGCCGGATCCTCGGCGACGTCACGGGCGCTCGCAGCATTCAGCGTGACCGTGAACCGCGAGCCACGGCCAAGCGTGCTCGTGAGATCGATGCGACCGCCGAGCGACGTGATGATGCCCTGGCACACCGAGAGCCCGAGCCCGGTGCCGACGCCGATGGGCTTGGTGGTGAAGAACGGATCGAACACGCGCGGCAGCACGTCCGGCGCAATACCGCTGCCGTTGTCCTCGACCTCGAGCGCGGCGTCCCCCGACGGCAGGAGGCGCGTGCGAATCATGATCCGATTCACATCCATCGGCCGCTCGCTCGGCATCGCCTGGCTCGCGTTGACGATCAGGTTGATCAACACCTGGCCGAGTCGCGAGTCGTTCGCGAGCACGGGCGGCGTATCGGCAGCGAAGTCGGTGTCGATGACCGCGCGGTGGCGAACGTCGGACGACACGATTCTCATCGCAGCGGTGCACACGGTCCGCAGGTCGACCGGCACCACCAGGTTGTCGTCGTGGCGGGCGAATGAGCGGATATCGGCAACGACCGACCGGATCCGCTCGCAGCCATCGAGCATCTGGTTGAGCAGATCGCTGGTCACCTCGCGGGCAGGGGTGATGCGCGAGCCGCCGCTGCATGAGGTCGACGCTACCGATCACGTAGGTGAGCGGGTTGTTGATCTCGTGCGCGACGCCCGCCGCCAATGTCCCGGCGGCGATCAGTCGATCCGCGAGGCGCAGCCGCGTGTCCATCAGCTTGCGGTCGGTGATGTCGACGGTGCAGCCATACGCGTAGGTGCGGCCATCGGACTCGGTCTCGACGCGACCCTTGACGCCGAACCAGCGGACCTCGCCGTTGGTCTGCTCGATCCGATACTCCGTATCGAACGGCGTGCGGTGTTCGAGTGCGGTCGCAAAGACCTGGGCGATCTTGGCCTGGTCCTCGGGATGAACGAGCCTGCTCCAGACGGTGGTGTCGATCTCGGTCTCGCCCGCAACTTCGAGCGCCACAGCCCGATGTGGCCCGCGGCGAGTGCCACGTCGAGAATCTGGTCGCGCTCGCGGCTCTCGGCGAGCTGCTTCTCGACCTCGAGATTCTTGGCCGCGATCTCGTTCGCTTGTGCCTCGAGCTCGTCGAGGGCGGCAGTCGCGCCGGCGAACACGCGCACGACCCGACGCGCTCGCGCGACGAATGGGCGGTCGGTGGGAAGCTCGATGGTGTACTCGGCGTGATGTGGTGTCGCGCCGTCGACCATCCGCACCATCGCCGACGCATAACCTTGCAGGCGGGGCATGTGGCGCAGCACCCCCGTCATCACGCGGAGCATCGGCAGTGACCCGGCGCGCTGGGCGTCGATCGACACGCTGAATCGCGCGCGGGAACCGTCGAGCGCTTCGAAGCTGCTGCGCGTGATGGTGAAGCTTCGCTTCATGCCCCAGCGCGCGAAGAAGCCATAGAGGTCGCGCAACGAGATCAGCCCGCTCGCGAGGAGCGTGAACGGGTGACCGTTTCGAATGCCGACGCCCGGTGCGAGCAGATCCTCGAGTGGGATCGGCGAGTGCTGCTCGATGCGAGCGAGCATCGCGACCCAGGTGTCCCAGTCGATCCGCCCGCCGCGCCGCCGCATCAACGCGTCGTCGATACCGAGCCCCGCCCAGATCGTCTCGCTATCGAGTCCGCGCTGCTCGAGCGAGTCGCGCACGAGCGCGACGGTCTGCGTGGCCACTTCGTTCACAGGCGCCGCAAACGATAGCGCGGGCCGCGCCGGGCGTCGACCACGCTCAGAGGCCGCAGGATGCGACGCCGGACTCGTAGCCCTTCTTGAACGCTGCGCTGCGCTGTGCCGCCGAGCCGTGAGTCCACGTCTCGGGCTGGACGTGACCCTGCGTCTTGCGCTGCAGGGTGTCGTCACCGATCTGCGACGCAGCATTGAGCGCCTCGTCGACATCGCCGACCTCGAGCAGGCCGCGCGCGTTGGCGTCCTTGGCCCACGCGCCGGCAAGACAATCGGCCTGGAGCTCGACCGCGATCTGCTCCTTGTTACCGTTCGCGCCGAGGTTGTTGGTCAGGTTCTGCACGTGGTGACCGATCTCGTGCGCGATGACGTAGGCCTGCGCGAAATCGCCAGGCGCGCCGAAGCGCGAGCGCAGCTCGTCATAGAACGCGAGGTCGATGTAGACCTTCTTGTCGATCGGGCAATAGAACGGACCGACCGCGGTCGACGCCGAGCCGCACGCCGAGCTCACGCCACGGCGAAACAGCACCAGCTTCGAGCCCTGATAGCCCCGGACGCCCTTTTGCCAGGTCTTCTGCACGTCGTCGAACACGTAGCCGACGAAGTGAACGACCTCGTCCTCGGCCGCGCTCGACTGCACCGGCTTGCCCTTCGACTGCGAGGGCGTGTCATTGCCGGGCGAGCCCATGCCGGCGCACGCGCTCAGCCCTCCGCCGCCTCCGAGGCATGTTCCGCCGCCGAGCACGACTGCGAGCACGAGGCCCACCAGCATGCCCTTCCAGCCGAACATGCTGAAGATGCGAAACAGACCACCGATGGGAAGGCCGCCGCCGCCGCCGAGTCCCTGGAAGCTCTGCCCACGACGGTCCTCGATATTGTTGCTTCGGTGTGATCGGTCCCAACGCATATACCGAGTGATGCATCACAGCGCGTGCCAGATCCTCTGCGAGGGGAAAATTCCGAGCGCGCGCGTGCTCAGCTCCAGCCGGTGACGCGCGGCTGGGTTTCTAGCCACTTCAGGATCGATTCCGCCTTCTTTGGCGTGAGCGCCTCGTCCTCGGCGCGATGATTGGCGCCCGGCAGCAGATCCCACTCCACCACCTGGCGGCAGCGCTCGAGATATTCGCGCAGCTCCCGCGCCGCACCGTGCGCAGGGTTCGCATCGCCAACCAGGAAGTACGACGGAATCGTCCGCTCCGGGCACTCGTTCGTACGCGGCGCCATCCCGCCCCCATGAATCACGACCGCGGCGAACATCTTCGGCCACTCGTGCATCCGCTTGCCGACATACGTCGCGCCGCCGGACCAGCCCGCGAGATAGATGCGTGAGGTGTCGATCCGTTCCCGCGCGGCGAGATCGCGCACCTGGTCGAACACCCACCGCGCGCTTCCGTTCCACGCGTACCACATGCCCTCCGCGTTACAGCCAAGCTTCCGCGGGCAGTCGAGCGCCAGGACCTTCCAACCTTGCTTGTTTGCTGCGCTCTGCCAGGCCTTGGCGCGCTCAGCGCCCGTCTCGTTGTTGCCGTGGAGCACGACGAGTAACGGAGCGGGATCCGTGCGAGCGGACGATGCGGCCTTGACGCTCGGCGTGAGGCCCATGCCTGTGTCGTCAGCGCGCACTGTGGCGACAACGGTGGCAAACAACAGAACGGCGCGAAGCATGGCGAGTGGTACTGCTAGATCCCTGCCGAACCGATGTGCGACGCGATCGCACAGGCGTTGATCACACGCTCACGTGCACTTTCCCGTCGAGGCGCCACACTTGTTGGACGTGCGCACGAACCAAGTTGTATCCCTCGCCAGCCTCATCGCCGGTTGTGTCAGCTCACAGTCGTCCGCTCCCCGGACAGTCACGGCGAGCTCGACGACTGCCCGCGCGAGCGCGCAGGAGGTTCGTCCGCTGATCACGACGAGCCAGGGCGAGTGCATCACCGTTCAGCTGATCGAGGACGGCAAGCCGCGCGGCGCGATCTGCGTGGCAGAAGCGCAGGCGCGCGGGCTCACGGTCGTTGACCTCACCGACACGTGGACGCCCACGCTGTTCCAGCCCACGGCCGATGGTCAGGTGCCTGCGTTTCGCGCGCGCTACCTCGAGATCGCAGCGGAGCGCGGCGAGGACGGCATCGAGTCGCTCGCCGAGCTCTACGGTGTGGTGCCGGCGATCTCGATCGTGAAGTCGCGGCTCGCGGATGAGGCGCGCCACGCCTGTCACACCGCGATCGACTCGGCGCCGATCACGATGCTCGATCGCCCGTTCTCGCAAGGCGACAAGGACACGGTCGCGAAGATGGCGCAGGGCCGGCTGTGGATCGGCAAACAGCTCGAGAAGGAAGCCGCGAAGCGCAAGCTGCCGAGCATCGACGCGCTCGAAGCGGATCCGAAGCTGCGTTCGACGTACATCCGCTGGAAGAAGCTAGACCAGACACATGCCGGCATCCTCACCGCGCAGCACAAGCTCGCGTGCGAGGGCTTTCTGCAGGCCAAGGATGTCGACGGCAGCTTCACCTGGCGCATGGGCCTTGCGGTCGAGAGCTTCCAGCGCCGCAACTTCCTGATGCCGACAGCGCGCTTCGACACCGAGACGCGCGAGGCGATCGTACTCGACAGCCGCGAGCTCGACTTCCGGCTCGCGCTGCGTGTGCTCCGCGAACGCGTTGTCGAGGCCTCGGGGATCCTCGAGGACGGCACGGCCGGCACCGGTCCGCGCCCGGTCCTCGGCCGCCTCCTCGATCCGCCGGCGATGCGCGCCGCGCGTGGACACAAGCCGCTCGAGAACGCGGCGCCCGATCTCGTCGGGCTCGCGACCGAGACCGCGGCCAAGCAGCTTGGCTGGACGAGCGCGGCGAGCGTGCGTGACTTCCTCGAGCGCAACCCGAGTGGCGTCAAGGTCGCGCTCGCGCTGCCGGCACCGCCGAAGTATCACCAGGCGCACATGCCGATCACGGTCGAGATCGATCGTGGCGACGTGCACTACGACCCGCAGCCGCCGGTTCGCAAGCGCATCGCGCAGCGCCGCCCGACGCTCGTTGTCTACGTGCAGGACGGCGAGATCAAGCGCCCGCTCGTGCGCTGGCCGACGACGATCGGTGGCTGGGCCGATCAGCGCCTGCCGTCGGGGCGCCTCGTCCAGAAGTGGAAGGAGTCCGATGTCGGCCCGCGCGTCTACAAGGACATCACCGCCGGTCCGTCGTGGATGCCGCCGAAGTCCACGCCCGACAAGGAGCTGGTCAAGAACCTCTACAACGGCCGCTGGGCGCTGAAGTCCGAGGTGTTTGGCCCGGGCCCGCGCTCGGCGTACGGCATGGTGCTGCTCGAGCATGTCGCCGAGACCAAGCTGAAGGACGGCTCGATCCGCTACGACGACAACGGCATCGGCACGCACGGAAGCTCGAGCGTCACGTCGATCACGAACGGCACCAGCCACGGCTGTCACCGCCTGTATAACCAGCTCGCGACGCGCCTCGGCAACTTCATGCTCCAGCACCGCGAGTACATCGTGAAGGGCGAGGTGAAAGTCACGTACCGCCGCAACATCTGGCACGATGGCCAGAGCTTCAGGGCCGAGATCGATACGCGCGGCTTCCAGTACGAGATGACGCCGCCAATCCCGATCAATGTCACGACGGGTCGGATCCTCACGACGCGGAAGAAGCCGCCCAAGAACAGCGCGCCCGCGCGGCCGTGATCACAGCAGGTCGACCCAGACGTCGCCGCCGACCTCGGTCACCTTGTAGCGGCGCAGGTTCAGCCCCAGGCTGTGGTCGCAGCGGCCGGTCGCGAGGTCGAACGTGTAGCCATGGACGCGGCAGCGCACCTCGCCACCGTCGAGCACACCGTAGTCGACGAGGGATACGTCGTCGTGCGGGCACACGCCGGGAAACGCGACGATCGCACCGTCGACGATCGTCATCATCACGGGCCACGTCACGCCGGTCACGACGAAGCCGCGCATCTCGCCGGCCACGATCTGATCGCGCTCGCACACGCGCACCCGCAGCGGCATGCCGTCAGCCTACAACGATGCGATCGAAGCCGGGGGATGTCGCTGCATGGTGCTCGTGCTCGTGCTCGTACACGAAGCTAGGTAATCCTCTGCGCAGATCGAATGGGCCAGCACGCTGCTGTTTCGTGCACGAGCACGAGCACGTGTACGTGTACGTCGAAGAGGGGCACCTGCTCGGCCGTCATGCTGTTTGGCGCACGGCGGGCGCGTCGCCGAGCCGCGCGACGATGAACGCGTACATCGCGTGCGCGTCGAACGTCTGCCGCATGCCCATGCGCCAGCCGACCTGCTCGAAGTGGTCGGCCTCGATCTCGGCGAGCGTCTCGCCCCAGTACTGCGACGTCATCGGGACGACGCCATCATTGGGCCCGGCCATCCGGCGTAGATAGGCGTGCGCGGGTGCGATGGCGAGCGCGACGGGCGTCGACGGCTCGCGGATGCCACCGACGACGCACGCGTAGCGCACGCCCGGCACGTCGAGCACCTCGCGGTTGAAGCGATCGAGCGCCTCGGTCGACAGCCAGTCGACCGCGACGAGCGACACGCCGAGCGCGGCCACTGCCTTGCGAGCGAGGGCGAGCGGACCGCCGGTCGCGAGATCGGCGATCGGGCTGCCGCGATGTGGCGTCCCGATCGTCACGAGCGCGCGCACGCGAGTTGCGAGTCCGAGCTTGGTGATCGCGTAGCGCGCGTCGAGGCCGCCGAGGCTGTGCGCGATGATGTCGACGCGGTCGTGACCGAGCGCGGTGATCTTGTCGACAAGGATCTGCGCGCGCTCCGGGACGCTCGCGGCGCGGGGCAGGCGCACCGCATGGGCGTGGCAGCCGAGCCTGCCGAGATGCTCGATGATGCCGCGGAAATAGTGAAGCTTCACGCCGGGCACGCCGACGGTGTCGAACCCGAACAGGCCGTGCACGAGCACCACCGGCAGCGCGGGACCGCGCTCGATCGTGGCGCCCTCGATTGGATGCACACCCTCGCCGGGCTCCACCGCCGGCGGGGGCGGGGAGGGCGCACGCCGGTGCAGCGTCACCGCGACGAGCGCGACGACGATCAGCAGCGCGAGCAGCACGAGCGCGACCGTGCTCACGCGATGAGTGTACAGTTTGGAGATGAGGTGGGGAGTGCTGGCTGCCGTCGTCGGCGCCGTTCTTGGTTGCGGTCCGAAGTCGATTCCGCCGGGAACGCCGGATCAGACCGTCACCGAGGCGATGCGCCTGGTCTGCGAGGCACCGGCTCGCGCCGATCGCGATCGCGCCGCTGGCTCGCGGTCCGACAAGATCGCCGGGCATCTCACCGACGGAATCGGCAACGTCGACGTCCTGACGACCGTCGAGGGCTGGAAGACCGATGGCATCAACAAGGCCCAGCTCGAGGCGCTGCTGAAGCAAGCGAAGCTGTCGTCGTGCAAGCTACGCGACGAGGTCCCATGAGACTCGCGAGACTGCTCGTCTTCGCGACGGCGTGCATTTCGAGCACGAAGGATCCGGTCCAGCCGATGAGCAACACGGCGTCGCCGTCGTCCGCTCCGTTGTCGGTACCGAGCGGAGGCGGCGCGGATCGCGATGGCGACGGTGTTCCCAACGACCGTGACCCGTGTCCCGACGACCCCGAAGACTTCGACAACTTCGCAGACGATGACGGCTGCCCCGATCCTGACAATGACCGCGACGGCATCCTCGACATCGATGACCAGTGCCCGAACGAACCCGAGGTGATGAATGGCCAGACCGACGATGATGGTTGTCCCCCGTAGCGCTCTGATCGCACTCGTTCTTGCGGCGTGCGGCGGCGCGAACCCCGAGGGCTCGTTCGAGGCCTCGTGTGATGACGGCGTCGATGACGACGAGGATGGCGCCATCGATTGCGCCGACGACGATTGCGCCGAGGATGTCGCGTGCCAGAGCGTCGCGGAGGTCTGCACCGGCGGCGTCGACGAGGACCTCGACCTGTTCGTCGACTGCGACGATGACGACTGCTGGGCCGATCCGGCCTGTTATCAGGTCGACGATCCGACCGATCTTCCCGAGCCGCTCGGCGATCCGGCCGTCGACATCGACAAGAGCCGCGCGACGCTGGCAGCCGGCACCGCCACGTTCTTCGCGACGTTCGACGCACCGTGGCCGCCGCCGACCACCGCGTACTCGTGGTTCGTCTACTTCGAGATCGATAATGACGGAAACACGCCGGTCGCCGGCGTGACGATCCAGCGCCACGATGGCGTCGACTCGACCAGCCCGCTGGGCATCCCGGCCGGAAACATCACGGTGCGCCAGACCGCGCGCGGGGTCTGGGTCCGCATGACCGGCGTGCCGGCCGCGGGCGAGAAGTACTACATCGAGAGCGGCATCCAGGAAGCGAACCCGGGAACCCGGGTGACCGACACGGTGGTCTCGGCGCCTGCGCCGCTGCCCTGATCAACCTGCGCAACGCCGTCAAGATCGACTGCACGGTTTCCCTGTGGCACGTGGTCGCGATGCGATCGCCCGCCATGCCAAAGCCGTGCGGTGAATTGTCGCGTCGGGAATCAACGGCGTTTTGCCGCAGCGCAGAGCCTCCCGAAATCTGCGATTAAACGCATCGAATTAGGGATTAACACCCATGTCGAGATTCATCTTCCCGGAATGGACCGAGACCCTCAAGAAGTGGGTCAACCTGCTGGTGATGGGGGCGCCCGTCTACCTCGTCGCGCTCATCGCGTATGGCGTGACGCCCGAGGCCATCAGGATTGGCTACCAGCCCGAGCAACCGGTTCCGTACAGCCATGCGCTGCACGTCGGTGAGCTCGGCATCGACTGTCGCTACTGCCACTCCGTGGTCGAGCGCGGTGCCCAGGCGGCTGTGCCGCCGGCAGGGGTGTGCATGAACTGCCACTCCACGGTGAAGAAGGACTCGGATGTCCTGCTGCCGATCCGCGAGGCATTCGCGGAGCAGCAGGCGGTGCGGTGGACTCGCGTCACCGACCTCCCCGACTACGTCTACTTCAACCACTCGGCGCACGTGAACGCGGCCGTCGGCTGCGAGACGTGTCACGGCCGCATCGATCAGATGGTCAAGGTCTACCAGGCCAAGTCCCTGACGATGGAGTGGTGCATCGACTGTCACAAGAACCCGACTGCGAACCTTCGCAATCCGGCGAACGTGACGAAGATGGGCTACGTGCCGCAGGCCGGCGAAGGCGCCGCCTGGAAGGCCAAGAACCAGGTCAACCCACCCATCAACTGCTCGACCTGTCACCGCTGACCGGAAGAAAGAGCCGAGCATGTCTGCCAAAGACCACGACCACGACCACGGACACGACCACGACCATGGCCACGAGCACGATCACGACGACAGCGTCGAGACGTTCGATGTCCAGCGTCCCGCCGCACCCGCCACGCCCGAGCACGGCTTCTGGAAGTCACTCAAGGAGCTCGACGGCACGGCCGCCTGGCAGCTGAACCCGAGCGAGAAGGAGTTCGCCGAGGGCGGAGACCAGGCGCCGGTCGATCCACTGTCTCGCCGTAACTTCTTCCACCTCATGGGCGCGAGCATGGGACTCGCAGGTATGGGCCTCGGAGCCGGCTGCCGCCGCTACGAGCAGGAAGCGATCGTTCCGCTGTCGCGCCGCCCCGAGAACCAGGTTCCGGGTGAGACGCAGCAGTACGCGACGACCTTCGAGATGGGCGGCGCTGTCCACCCGCTCGTCGCGACGTCGTACGAGGGCCGCCCCATTCACATCGACGGCAACCCCGAGCACCCGTACTCGGGTGGCGCGATCGTCCCGGGCACCAAGCGCCACGCCGGCGCGCACACGTTCGCGCAGGCCGCGATCCTTCATCTCTATGATCCGGATCGCTCGACCTCGCCGATGAACGGCACCAAGGGCACCTCGATCGAGGCGTTCAAGGCATCGCTCGGCGAGATCAAGGCGACGCTCGCCGGTGGCCGCGCTCGCGTGCTGTCGGAAGCGACCACGTCTCCGACGGTCGCCGCACTGCGCACCCGCCTCGTCGCGGGCGGCGTGGTCTGGCACGAGTACGAGCCGCTGACCTGGGACAACGAGCGCGAGGGCCTACGCGCCGCGTTCGGTCGCCCGGTTCGCCCGCTCGCGAAGCTCGATCGCGCGCACACGATCGTCTCGATCGATTGCGACCTGTTCGTCGAGCACCCGGCCTCGATGGCCTACAGCCGCGACTTCGCGCGTAGCCGTCGCAAGGACGGTTCGCTGCAGCCGCTCGGCACGATGAACCGCCTGTGGGTCGCCGAGAGCGTGATGTCGAACACCGGCGCGCTGGCGGATCACCGCCTCGCGATGCGGAGCGAGCTTGGCCTGCCGTTCGCGCAGGCCCTCGATGCAGCACTCAGTGGCGGCGCCATGCCGGCCAGCGAGTACATCAAGGAGAACAAGGTCACCCAGTTCATCGCGGTGCTCGCCGAGGAGCTCAAGGCCAACGCCGGCAAGGCGGTGGTCATGTGTGGCCGTCGTCAGCCGCCGCAGGTCCACGCGCTCGTCGCCAAGATCAACCAGACGATCGGTGCCGTCGGCGCGACCCTCGATTACGTCGAGGATTTCGATCAGACACGCCCGCATCACGTCGAGTCGATTCGCCAGCTCGCCACGGAGATGACCAACGGTCGCGTCGACACGTTGATCATCCTCGGCGGTAACCCGGTGTACAACGCCCCGACGGACCTCGACTTCGCCAGCGCACTCACCAAGGTGAAGACGTCGATCCACCTGAGCGAGTACACGGACGAGACGTCGCTCAGGACCAGCTGGCACCTCCCCAAGGCGCACTTCCTCGAGGCGTGGGCCGATGCGCGCACCCCCGACGGAACGGTGTCGGTCGCGCAGCCGCTGATCCAGCCGCTGCACGGCGGGCTGTCGTCGGCAGAGCTGCTCTCGATGCTGCTCGGTGACGAGCTCGGCGGCGAGGCACTTGTCTCGACGTCGCTCGCGGCGCTCGGTCACGCCAACTGGAAGCAGTACGTGCACGACGGCTTCGTCGCCGGTAGCGGCGGCAAGACGGCGAACGTGACGGTCCAGGCGCTGCCCGCGTTCCAGCTCACGCCGGGACAGCAAATCGGTAGCAAGCGGGCGCTCAACGAGCTCGAGGTGGTGTTCCACTTCTCGAGCTTCACGTACGACGGCCGCTTCGCGAACAACGCGTGGCTGCAGGAGACCCCGGACTTCCTCACGAAGGTCACGTGGGACAACTACGCGCTCGTCTCGCCCGCGACCGCGCTCGAGCTCAAGATCTCGAATGACGAGATGATCACGGTCACGGTCGGCGGGAAGTCGATCACGCTGCCCTGCTACACGATGCCGGGTCAGGCGAAGTTCTCGATCGGTCTCGTGCTCGGCGGTGGCCGCACGGCTGCTGGCCACGTCGGTGGTCACGACGGCAAGCGCGGCCCGGGCTGGAACACGTACGCGGTCCGCACCACGGCCGCGTTCGATGTCGCGGCGAACTGCTCGATCAAGGGCGGCGGCGGCTCGTACCAGCTCGCGAACGTCCAGGAGCACTGGAACTACAAGAAGTCGCTCAGCAACACCTTGATGAAGAACGATGACCACGCCGGTCAGCGTTTCGACCACGAGACTGAACGCCGCAGTCACCTCCTCGTCGAGGAGGTTCGCGCCGAGGAGCTCGAGGCCGACAAGACCTGGAAGGCCGAGGTCCAGCACGAGTACTGGGACGATACGGCCGAGGCCGTTGCCGGCAACAAGCCCGCGCGCCACCTGTCTCTGTTCGAGGAGCAGGAGTACACGGGCCACCGCTGGGCGATGGCGATCGACCTCAACACGTGCACGGGTTGCAACTCGTGCATGGTCGCCTGCCAGTCGGAGAACAACGTTCCCGTCGTCGGTCGCGAGCAGGTTCGCAACAACCGCGAGATGCACTGGATTCGCATCGACCGCTACTTCAACGGTTCGCCCGAAGATCCCCACGTCGTCGCTCAGCCGCTCCCCTGCCAGCAGTGCGAGAACGCACCGTGCGAGCAGGTGTGTCCGGTCGGCGCGACGAGCCACTCGGACGAAGGCCTCAACGACATGGCCTACAACCGGTGCATTGGTACGCGCTACTGCGCGAACAACTGCCCGTACCGCGTTCGCCGCTTCAACTTCCTCGACTGGAACAAGGAGTATCGCGAGGCCCGTCAGCAGGTTCGCCAGCTCCTGTTCAACCCGGAGGTCACGGTCCGCATGCGCGGCGTGATGGAGAAGTGCACGTTCTGCGTGCAGCGCATCCAGAACGGCAAGATCAAGGCGAAGGCCGCGATCCGCAACGGCACGCGTGCCGGCAAGATCGGAGCGCCACTGCCCGACGGCGAGATCACGACCGCGTGTCAGGACGCATGTCCGACCGAGGCGATCGTGTTCGGTGATCTGTCCGACAACAACAGCCGCGTTGCGAATCTGCACCGCGACCGCCGCAGCTACGCACTACTGCCGGAGCTGTACACGAAGCCGCGCAACAAGTACCTGACGCGCGTCCTGAACCCTAACCCCAAGATGCCGCAGCCGCCGAAGGCCGAGGGGGGGCACTGAGCCATGGCGAGTGAAACGCACCACGACATCAACGAGCCGGGAAAGGCTCGCGAAACCTTCCGAGCCATCACGCGCGACGTTGCGTGGGTCGCTGAAGCACCGAAGCCGCACAAGCTGTGGCTCGTTGCTCTCGGCCTCGCGATGCTCGCCTTTGGCTGGGGCCTCGTTTCGATCTTCCACCTGGTCACGACCGGCATCGGCGTGTGGGGTAACTCCAACACCGTCGACTGGGCGTGGGACATCACCAACTTCGTGTGGTGGATCGGTATCGGTCACGCCGGCACGCTGATCTCCGCCGTCCTCTACCTGACGCGCCAGCACTGGCGGGTCAGCATCAACCGCGCTGCCGAGGCGATGACGATCTTCGCCGTCATGTGCGCGGGTCTGTTCCCGCTGCTGCACACCGGTCGTCCGTGGTTCGCGTTCTGGATGATTCCGCATCCGAACGACATGGGCTCGATGTGGCCGCAGTTCCGCAGCCCGCTCATGTGGGACGTGTTCGCGGTTTCGACCTACGCGACGACCTCGATCCTGTTCTGGTACATGGGCCTTGTCCCTGACCTCGCGACGTTCCGCGATCGCTGCGCGCTACAGGGCAAGAACATCCGCGCCGGTATCTACGGCGCGCTGTCGCTCGGTTGGCGCGGCTCGGCCCGTCACTGGCACCGCTACGAGCGCGCGTATCTGATCCTCGCGGGTCTGGCCACGCCGCTCGTCTTCTCCGTGCACTCGGTCGTGTCGTTCGACTTCGCGACCTCGCAGCTGCCGGGTTGGCACACGACGATCTTCCCGCCGTACTTCGTCGCTGGCGCCATCTTCTCGGGCTTCGCGATGGTGCTCACGCTGATGATTCCGCTGCGGTTCCTGTTCAACCTGCAGCACATCATCACGCAGGCGCACATCCACGCGATGTGCCGCATCATGCTGGCCACGGGCATGATGGTCGGTCTCGCGTACGGCACCGAGTTCTTCATCGCCTGGTACTCCGGTAACGCGTTCGAGCTGTTCACGTTCCGTAGCCGCGCGTTCGGTCCGTTCTGGTGGGCCTACTTCGCGATGGTGAGCTGCAACGTGCTCGTGCCGCAGTTCTTCTGGAGTAACTGGGTCAGGAACAACAACGTCCTGATCTTCATCCTCTGCATCTTCATCAACATCGGCATGTGGTTCGAGCGCTTCGTCATCATCGGTACGTCGCTCTCGCGCTCGTTCCTGCCGTCGGCGTGGAGCTACTACAACCCGACGCGTTGGGATGTGGGCCTGTTCGTCGGCACGATTGGCATGTTCACGATGCTGTTCCTTCTGTTCTTCCGCTTCGTACCGGTCATCGCAATGAGTGAGGTCAAGGGCGCTTCGCCCGAAGCCCACGCGGGCGGACCGTCGAAGGGAGGTCACGGCTAATGGCGACGAAGCATGAAGACCCCGTTGTGGTTCCCACTGGCACCGTTGCCGATGGCGAGCTGTATGGCTATCTGGCCGAGTACGACACGCCTGGTGAGCTCGTCATCGCATGCGCCAAGGTGCGCGACGCCGGCTACACCGAGTTCGACGCCTACTCACCGTTCCCGGTGCACGGCATCGACAGCGCGATCGGCATCAAGCGGACGATCCTGCCGCTGATCGTCTTCGGCGGCGGCTTCGCCGGTGCCTGCGGCGGCATGCTGCTGCAGTGGTACTGCAACTCGCACGCGTGGACCTGGAACATCTCCGGTAAGCCGACCTGGTCGATTCCGGCGAACATCCCGATCGCGTACGAGTGCGCGATTCTGCTCGCGGTCCTCTCCACGTTCTTCGGGATGTGGATCCTCAACAAACTGCCGCAGGTGTGGCACCCGCTGTTTCGCAGCGACCGCTTCCTGCGTGCAACCGACGACGGCTTCTTCATCGCCGTCGACGGGCGTGACCGCCGGTTCGACGCGGCGACCACTCGCCAGCTCCTCCAGGATGCCGGCGCGATCGCGATCGAGGACGTTCACCACGATCCTGATCCGAGCAAGAAGGTCATGCCGCGCTGGATCGCCGCGTTCATCGTGGCGAGCACGGCGTTCGCACTGATCCCGTTCGCGATTGCGGCCAAGGCGCGCAACTCGCACTCGGCCGAGGGACACATCCACATCTTCCCGGATATGGACTTCCAGCCCTACTACCGCTCGGACACGGCGCACCTGATGTTCGCCGATGGCCGCGCGAACCGCGGCGAGATCCTGGGCACGGTTGCTCGCGACGCGCTCAATATCGACGAGCCGTTCTTCCACGGGCTCGAGGGTGGCGGTGCTCCGAACGTACCCGGCAAGTGGTTGACCGGGTTCCCGACGACGTACGCCGATGGTCGCCCGTTCTCGGTCGATGCAGGATTGCTCGAGCGCGGTCGCGGCCGTTACGACATCTACTGCGCGCCGTGCCACGGCTTCGACGGTCGCGGTCAGGGCATGATCCCGACGCGCGTCGCAGCGAGCGGCGGCAACTGGCAGGCACGTAACCTCGTCGAGGCGCCTCAGGCGAACGGCACAGGTGGCGCGGTCGTCACGATGCCGAACGGCCAGCTCTTCAACACGATCTCGAACGGCTACAACACCATGATGGGCTACGCGCAGCAGATTCCCCACGCAGACCGCTGGGCAATCGTCGCGTACGTCCGCGCGTTGCAGCGAGCGCAGAATGCCTCGCTCGACGATGTTCCGGCCGACCAGCGCGGGAGCCTGCGATGAGCCTCGTTAGAACTCTTCACCCGGACGACAAGATCAAGGCCGGCAAGCTCGGCGGCAACATGATGAAGGCCGGCGTCGGCATCTTCCTCGTGTTCGCGATCATCTCGCTCATCCTCGGAAGCCTGCAGGGCGACCACTGGAAGCGCTTCATGTACGCCTACGTGACGGCGTGGAGCTGGACCGTCGGCATCGCATCAGGAATGCTGTGGATCGTCATGCTGCACCACCTGGTGCGCGGACGTTGGCTCACGGCAGTGCGCCGCGTCTCCGAGGCAATGTCGCAGGCGTTCCCGGTCATCTTCGTGGCCGGCCTCGCGTTCATCCTGCCGCTGCTCCTTGGCTACAAGGACCTCTACTACTGGAACCACCCCGACGCGCATAACGCGGCGCTGAACCCGCACCTGCAGCACAAGCTCGGCTGGCTGTCGCCGGGCATGTTCGCGGTCCGCTACGCCATCTACGGCATCATCCTCAGCGGCATGGCGAGCTACTTCGCCAAGAAGTCGCGCGAGCAGGACGAGACCGGCGACCCGAAGATCTCGACCACGCTGCGCGTCGCCTCGGGTCCGGCCATGATCCTCTACGCGTTCGTGATGTGCGCGCTCGCGTTCGACATCCAGATGTCGCTCGCGCCGAAGTGGTACTCGACCATCTACGGCGTCGCGTTCTGGGCGTCGGGCAACATCTCGGCGTTCGGCGCGTTCGCGCTTGTGGTCCTCTGGATCCAGCGCAACGGTCGCCTGACCCACTCGGTCACCGAGGAGCACTATCACGACATCGGCAAGTGGATGTTCGCCTTCACGTTCTTCTGGGCGTACACCGCGTTCTCCGAGTTCATGTTGCAGTGGTACGGCAACATGCCGGAGGAGACGCACTACTTCAAATACCGGATGTTCGGTGAGTGGCAGTGGGTGTCCATTGCGATCCTCGTCGGCTACTGGGCATTCCCGTTCGTGTTCCTGCTGTCACGCTGGACCAAGCGCATCGTGCCGTCCCTCGTGTTCTTCTCGGTGTGGCAGCTCGCGTTCACGTGGCTCCAGCACTACTGGCGCGTGATGCCGCAGTACCACTGGGAGGTCGAGCACCACGACAACCTGTCGCTGGTCTCGGGCCCGCTCATGGGCAGCATCGCTCGTCACTCGGTCGGGCTGTCGCCCGTCGACTTCACGGTGTGGATCATGCTGATGGGCATTCTCCTCATCGGCATCGGCCGCTCGCTCAAGGGCAATTTGATCCCGACCAAGGACCCCACGCTCGGCATGTCGCTGGGCCACGAGGTCATGTAGGAGACCCATGTCAGGACCCAAGCGAAATCCAGACAAGCTCAACACGATCGGAATCGTCGTC
The DNA here is from genome assembly GCA_038322185.1 of Haliangiales bacterium. Taxonomy (GTDB): domain Bacteria; phylum Myxococcota_A; class Polyangia; order Haliangiales; family Haliangiaceae; genus JABFXX01. Next base: position 5,783 of record JBBQFU010000135.1, on the reverse strand, counting down.
GTAGGTATCTGCGGCGCCGTTCTCGTCTACGTGTCGATCACGGCCCTGCAGGCCTTCTACATGAACAACACGTCCGAGGTTCAGACCGCAGCCGACTACGGCCGCCAGGATGAAGTCGCGCGTGGCCAGCGGGCCGGCGAGCTTCGCAACATCGGTGAGGCCGCGGCCAACGCCGGTACGGCGGGCACGTATCGCATGAAGATCGAAGATGCGATGAAGCTCGTCGTCGAGGATGCCAAGAAGGACCCGACGCACCTCGGTGGCAGCAAGCTGCCGCCATCGACCAAGGAGACCATCCCGCCGAAGTTCGGCCGCCCCGTGATGGGTGCAGCCGCAGCTCCGGCGACGCCGCCCGCAGACGGTGGCGCAGGCGCAGGCAGCGCAGCAGCGCCGGCAGGTGCCGGTGGTGCAGATGCGGGCAGCGCAGCTCCCAACCCGGGTGCGGCCGGTTCGGCTGCACCGATGACTCCAACGGGCGCCGGCCCGGGTGGTGCGGGCGCTTCGCCTGGCACCGCCGCCGGCTCCGGTGGTGTTGCTCGGTAACCAGTGAAGCTCTCCGCTCTGCTCGCCTGTTTCCTTCTCGCGTCGCCGCTCGTGGCAGTCGCGCAGGACGAGGCTGTGCCGGCGGATCCCAAGGACGAGATCCTGAGGCCGCCGCCGACCTACAAGGCGAACGGCGTCGACGTCGTCGAGAAGCTCGGCTCGCGCGTTCCGCTCGACACCCGCTTCCGTCGTCAGGACGGCAACGTCATGACGCTCGGCGATGTGCTCGCGGCGAAGCGCCCGGGCGGTGCAGGCGCGACCGGCAGTGACGAGCTGCCGACGATCCTCACGTTCAACTACTCGGACTGCCCGATGCTGTGCAGCCTGCAGCTCAACGGGCTGACCGCATCACTGCCGGAGATCGCCAGGAAGCAGGACGGCGCCACGTTCTGGCTCGGCGAGCACTACCGCATCATCACGATCGATCTCGAGCCGCACGAGGATCTCGGCAAGCTCGCCAAGATGCGCGAGAAGTACATCGCGCGATTCCCCGAGGCGCAGCGCGAGGCCGCGCGTGCCGGCTGGACGTTCCTCGCCGCAGAGATGCCGGGCGATGGCACGCACATCAAGCGGGTCGCCGAGTCGGTCGGCTTCTCGTACGTCTACGTCACCGAGCGCGCCGAGTGGGCGCATCCCGCGTCGCTGATCTTCCTCAGCTCGCGCGGCATGGTCACGCGCTACGTGCACGGGATCGAGTTCTCACCCGATGTGCTGCGCGAGAGCGTGCTCAAGGCGGGGGCAAGCGAGCCGGCGACGGCCGTCGGCTTCATGAACCGCTGCTATCACTTCGACCCGTCTGCGAACGATCATTCGCAGGCCGGTGTCATGGCGCTGCGCATCGGCGCGGCGGGCTTTGTTGTCCTGCTGATCTCTGGCTTGGGGGTGCTTCGCAGCATCCGCAAGAGCAAGAGCTCGCATGTTTCGGAGAAGGAAAATCGGTCATGACAGTCACTCTCCGCAGTCTCGTGGTGGCGCTCACCGTCGTGTGGCTCGGATCGTTCGCGATCGCGCAGCCCGCGCCGACCGTGACGCCCGCTGACAAGGGAACCGCAACCGGTACGCACGACGGACAGTCGGCTGCGCCGGGCGCCGCTGCAGCACCCGCTTCGGGTAGCTCGGCTGAAGTTCCGGCCGCTGCTGGAAGCGCAGCGCCTGGTAGCGCAGTGCCTCCTGCCGCTCCCCGCGGCAAGTCCTGGTACGAGATCCTTGCCGACCGTCCGATCGACGAGGCCGGCAACTTCTGGATGCCGAAGGCCGTGAACAAGGCCGCCGACGACTCGGACATGATGTTCTATTCGGTCCTCGCGCTCAGCATCTTCTTCTTCTTCGCGATCATGATCGCGGTGATCTACCTGGTGTGGAAGTACCGCCACCGCCCGGGTCACAAGGCGGAGCCGAGCTCGGCGCACAACGATGCGCTCGAGATCACGTGGACGATCATCCCGACGATCATCTGCGTGTTCCTGTTCTGGTACGGCTGGCGCTCGTACATCCACGTCGTGACGCCGCCGCAGAAGGCCGTCGAGATCAACGTGATCGCGTGGCGCTGGAACTGGCAGTTCACGCACTACAACGGCGTCACCGACTCCGACCTCCACGTCCCGGCCAACACGCCGGTCCGACTGGTCATGACGAGCAAGGATGTGCTCCACGCGTTCTACGCACCTGCGATGCGCGTGAAGCAGGACGTCCTGCCGCGTCGTTACAGCTACGTGTGGTTCGAGGCGACCCGCCCCGGCACCTACCGCCTGACGTGCGCGGAGTACTGCGGTACGGCGCACGCGCAGATGGCCTGTCTGCAAGAGGACAAGGACACGGGTGCCTGCCTGCGACGCGCAGTCGTCGTGGTGCACGCACCGGGCGACTACGAGCGTTACCTCAACGACGCGCAGGCCGCGCAGTCGAACCTGCCGCCCGTCGAGCTCGGTGCCAAGGTCATCGAGAAGAAGGGCTGCGTCGCGTGTCACACGATCGACGGCAGCGCGCGCGTCGGTCCGTCGTTCAAGGGCATCTGGGGCGCCCCGGTCACCCTGCAAGGTGGCGGAACGGTCCCGATGGACGAGAACTACATCCGCGAGTCGCTGCTGTCGCCGCAGGCAAAGTCGCGCGCGAACAACCCGCCGTATCCGCCCTCGATGCCGTCGTTCGAGGGGCAGCTCAAAGAAAAAGAGATCGAAGGCGTGATCGCCTTCATCAAGTCGCTCGGAGCGAAGTGAGATAGCCATGGCGACCCCAGTAACTCGACAGCCTGATCACCCGGTTTCCGAGCCGGATTACCTAAACGTCTCCAAGGGCCTCAAGAGCTGGCTCTTCACCCTCGATCACAAGCGGATCGGGCTCATGTATCTGTTCGGGATCCTGACCTCGTTGCTCGTCGGTGGCGCATTCGCGCTGCTGGTGCGTGCCGAGCTGTTCTTCCCGGGCAAGCAGATCGTCTCCGGCGATAGCTACAACAACTTCTTCACGCTGCACGGCGCAGTGATGGTCTTCCTCGTGATCATCCCGGGTATCCCGGCCGCGCTCGGCAACATCATCATGCCGATCCAGCTCGGCGCGCCTGACGTCGCGTTCCCGCGGCTGAACCTCGCGTCGTTCTATCTGTGGATCACGGGCGCGCTGCTGCTCGTGCTCACGATTCCGTTCGGCTCGCTCGATACCGGCTGGACGCTGTACACGCCGTACTCGCTCGAGACCAAGACGCCGGTGCTGATCGCGGTGTCAGGCGTGTTCCTGCTCGGCTTCTCGTCGATCTTCACGGGGCTCAACTTCCTCGTCACGATCCACAAGTTCCGCCCGCAGGGCATGAGCTGGTTCCAGCTGCCGCTCAACGTCTGGGCGATGTACGCCACGGCGATCATGCAGGTCCTCGCGACGCCGGTCCTCGGCATCACGGTGCTGCTGCTCGCGGTCGAGCGCTTCGCTCACATCGGCATCTTCGACCCGAACATGGGTGGCGACCCGGTGCTGTTCCAGCACTTCTTCTGGTTCTACTCGCACCCTGCCGTCTACATCATGATCATCCCGGGCATGGGCGTGATCAGCGAGCTGATCTCGACGTTCTCGCGCAAACCGCCGTTCGGCTACCGTTTCATTGCGTACTCGTCGATCTCGCTCGCGCTGCTGTCGTTCATCGTGTGGGGCCACCACATGTTCGTGTCGGGCCAGAGCCGCCTCGCGAACATGGTGTTCTCGGCGCTGACGTTCACCGTCGGTATCCCGTCCGCCATCAAGGTCTTCAACTGGGTCGCCACGCTCTACAAGGGCGACATCCGGCTCAAGACCCCGATGCTCTACGCGCTCAGCTTCCTGCTGCTGTTCACGATCGGTGGTCTCACCGGTCTGTTCCTCGGGATCCTGTCGGTCGACGTTCACCTCCACGACACCTACTTCGTCGTCGCTCACTTCCACTACGTGATGATGGGTTCGACGCTGGTCGCGTTCCTCGGTGCGCTCCACTACTGGTGGCCGAAGTTCACAGGTCGGATGTATCCAGAGTCGCTCGGCCAGATCTGCTCGCTCGGCGTGTTCTTCGGATTCAACCTGACGTTCTTGCCGCAGTTCGTGATGGGCAGCCGTGGCATGCCGCGTCGCTACTGGGACTACGATCCGCAGTACGAGATCTTCCACCAGCTCTCGACGATCGGTGCGTTCGTCCTCGGCATCTCGATCTTCATCAGCGTCATCTATCTGATGGCGTCGCTGTGGAACGGCAAGAAGGCGCCGCGCAACCCGTGGGGCGGTACCTCGCTCGAGTGGCAGTGCCCGACGCCGCCGACGCTCTACAACTTCGAGACCCCGCCGGTCCTCCACGAGATCTACAACTACGACGACCTCGTCGAAATCGAGCCCGACGTGTGGGAGCGCACGACGCCGAACGAGGACACGCGGGAGCGCGCCGACCAGCTCGCGCGCGCGCGTGGCCAGGCCGCGGATCACACCGGCGGTGCGACCGCGGGTGACCGCATGGCTGCAATCCTGAGCGCGAAGCAGCAAGAAGCCGATGGCGACAAGACCTTCGGTTCCGAGACGGCGGGCGCGCCGATCGGCAAGACGCCCGAGCAGGTAAAGGTCGAGAACGCGGATCGCGGAGCCGCCGTCGCTGCAGCAGACGCTGCCGTCAAGGACACCGCGAGAGCCGACGGCGACGCTGCCAAGGCGAGCGCCGACGCGAAGGCGAAGTCCGAGGCCGCCGCCAAGGAAGCCGAAGCCGCCGTGAAGGCGCAGGCCGACGCCGCCGCGAAGGAACAGGGCAAGGATGCCGACGCGGCTGCGAAGGCCGCGCGGGAAGCCGTCGAGAAGCAGGAAGCGGCAGGCAAGGCCGCCGAGGCCGCTGCGAAGGCGAAGGAAGCCGAGCTCGCTGCCAAGTCGACCGCCGATGCGAAGGCTGCGATGGAAGCGGCGGCGAAGGCCGACTCCGACGCCAAGGCGAGAGCCGAAGCGGACGCGGCCGTGCAGGCCAAGGTCGAAGCGGCGGAGCGTGCGGCTGCCGAGCGCGCGAAGGCCGATTCCGCAGCTGCAGACAAGGCAGCCGCCGAGGCGAAGGCGAAGGCCGACGCTCAGCGCGCCGAGCTGCTCGCGAAGGCCGATGAGATCAAGGACAAGCCGGCCGCCACGGGCGGGCTGACGCAGGGCTGGGACGTTCCCGAGGTGCCCGATGACCTCAAGGATGAGGCCAACGCGGTTGGTGACACCAAGAAGGACAAGAAATGAGCACCGCCCACGACGCTCATGGCGATGACCACGGTCATGGCCACCATGGCTCGCCGTTCATCCAGCACCACTACGACGACGCGCAGCACCAGTTCGATTCCGGCAAGTTCGGAATCTGGCTGTTCTTGGCGCAGGAGGTCCTGTTCTTCTCGGCGCTGTTCGTCGCGTACATCCTGTACCGATACAACCACCCCGAGATCTACTCGTACGCGCACAAGTACCTCGATGTGAAGATGGGCGCGATCAACACCGCCGTGCTGATCTTCTCGTCGCTGACGGCGGCCTGGGCCGTGCGCGCGGCGCAGCTCAATCAGCGCAAGCTGCTCATCGGCTGCCTCGCGGTGACGATCGGCTGCGCGTTCACGTTCCTCGCGATCAAGTACATCGAGTACTCGCACAAGGTTCACGAGCACATCCTGTTCGGCCGCTACTTCGACCCGTGCGTGTCGCCCGGCGGCAGCGAGCTGCTGACGAAGCACAACGACTGCAAGGGCACCAAGAGCACGGTGACCTGGTCGGTCGATCAGGAA
>JBBQFU010000134.1:0-23615 GCA_038322185.1 Haliangiales bacterium | reverse complement strand
GACTTGCGCGTCGTCGTGTTCCCGTCTGCTCCCGCCTGATCCTTCGTTTTCACGCTCGGCGTGGCAGTGGCGTGGCAGTGAGAATCGGGCCCGTTGCTCGGCAGAATCCTCGTCGAGAAACATCCTGAAGCCGGCGTCTCGAGCGGCTCGCAAATCGCGAACGATTTGCGAGCCGCGATTTATCTGCGCGCACGCGGAACCAGTCGCAGTGAGTCGAGGAGGCCGGGCGTTCGGCCTCCGACGGTGTGCGGGAGGCCGACGGCGAGCTGGGCTTGCTCGAGCTCGCTGTCGCGCGTCCCGTGGAGCATGTCCCAGAGCGTGAGCAAGGTCCCGAAGTTGGTGTCAAGCCGATCGGGCTTCGCCGCGTGATGGATGCCGTGCAGGCGCGGAGTGATAACCAACTTCGACAGCGCTGCGTCGACACGCGCAGGTAAGCGAAGGTTCGAGTGGTGAAACGCGATGGCGATCAGCAGCGCGGTCTCCCAGCCACGAAGCGTCGCGCGATCAACGCCGAGCACGATCACCTGGGCGGCGCGCACGGGTACCGATGCGAGCATCTCGCCGACGTGGAACCGTAGCGCCGTGGAGACGTCCAGATCGAGATCTGCGTGATGCGAGGCATGCATCGACCACAGCCAGCGGCTGCGGTGATTCGCGCGATGCCAGTGCCAGAGCGTGTAATCCAGCAGGACGACACCCGCGGCGCGTGCGAGCCAGCGAGGCGCCTGGATCCATCGCAAGAAGCCGAAGCGCCGGCGCTCCGCCCATGTCGAGGCGCGGGCGATCAGAGCCTCCTGAACGGGACCGACAGCCGCGGCAGTGATTCCAGCCATCGCCACGTTGATCATCGTGCGTCGCCCGCTCGGCTGCGTGCGCGCGCGGAGCGGGCGCTGGCGCTCTAGCCATGCGAGCCCGCCCAGCACCGCGACAATGGACAAGGCTCTCGACAGCATCAGGGCGCCTCGACGGCGAAGAGCAGTGGCGTGGAGCTCGCATGCATTGGCCGCGATGATTCCCCTGCCATCTACCGATCTGTTGCAGCACGTGTGCCATCCGCGAGGCCGCCGTGAAGCCTGATGACAGCAACGGAAAGCGGCCGACAGCCGAGCGGCCGTTTCGGGTGCTTCTGATCGCGGGGTCGAACCGCCGTCAGTACAACTGCCCGGGTGTGGACTCCAAGGCGCGCACGTTGATGCTGCGAATGGCGGATCGGTTGTCGGCGGGCTGGGAGATCGACATCGAGGATCTCGGAAACGTGTATGGCCGCGCGCGCATTCAGAGCTGCAACGCGTGCGCCTCGACGTCGATGGCGCTCTGCGTGTGGCCGTGCAACTGCTACGAGCGCGGCGACGACACCGAGCCTGACCTGATGTGGGATCTCGATCTGTACGCGCGCCTGGACCTCGCGGATGCGTGGGCGATCATCGGACCGGTCAACTGGTACGCGCCGTCGAGCAATCTCAAGCTCATGTTCGATCGCCTCGTATGTGCGAACGGCGGGAACCCGCGGGAGGATCTGATCGAGCACAAGAACCCCGAGGTCGCGATGAAGCTCGATAAGACGGACGAGTGGAAGCGGCTCTCGATGAACCACCTGGAGGGCCGGACCGCCGCCTTCTTCTCGTACGGCGACGGCGGAGGCCACGAGATGGGCGAGGACAGCCGGCCGCAAATCCTGCAGCACAAGGAGTACTTCGATCCCGACAAGGAGATGAAGGATGATCGCCGCTCCTACGCGCCGCTCGTGTGGCAATGCCGGTACGGCGGGATCGAAGTTCCGGATGCACTGTGGCGCCATGCCTACGTTGGCGAGCAAGCGCCGTACAGCGAGATGCAGGCCGAGCACATGGTCGCCGAGGTCGAGTTCATGCGCGCATTCGATCACTGGACCGATGCATTCGCGGACCATGTCGCCGCGAAGGGCAAGGTCGAGCCAGGGCAGTACCGGGCGTATGGCTACGAACCACCCGCACACCGTTGGGCCGACGTGAAGCTGGCATGGCGCCATGCGCGGATGGCGATAGGACGAGCACCGGCAGGATCGTCGCCTCGCATCCAGCACGATACGGAGCTCAACGACGACGCCCGGATCCTGTACCGCAAAGGCGAGGGCGAGAAGATCCGCTAGCGACGCTCGTGACGCGCGAGGAAGCGCTCGACGCGCCCCGCGAGCTCGATTGGTTGTTCGAGGCTGAGGTCATGCCCGGCGCCGTCGATGATCTCGAGCTCGGCGTCGGGAATCGCGGAGGCCAGCGTGCGGATCGCAGTGGGACCGACGATCGAGTCGAGTGCGCCCGCGATGCACAGGGTCGGTGCTGCGATCCGCTGCAGTGCGTCTCCGGGGGCATGGAGTGCACCTGCGGCGCCGTGGAGTAGCAGTGATCGAAGCGAGCCACGCTCGTCGCGAACCGCACGGAGGATCGATGCCGTTCGTTCCGGGTGCTCACGGCGGAACCGTCCGGATAGCGCGTGCTCGGTCAGACACGCTTCGCGCGCACCGGATCCACGCACCAGACAGCTTGCGAATCCGACGCTGTCACCGGTGACGCGCACGAGATCGAGACCTCGCGCGGGCGTAGATCCGAGGACCAGCGCGCCCACGAGGTCAGGACGATCGATCGCGAGCCACGTCGCGACCATGCCCCCGAGTGACAGCCCGAAAACGTGAGTTCTGCGGATCTGGAGATCATCGAGGAGGGCCGCCGCATCGCGCGCCATGCCCCGCGTGCTGGTCGCTACCGCCGCGGCTGGCGATCGCCCGATCCCTCGCGCTTCGCAGACGATCACGCGGCGATGCAACGCGAGCTCGGCGCGAAACGGCCCCCACAGCGCGATCGTTCCGGCGATCGGGCGGAGCAGGAGGACCGGCGGTGTGTCGCCCACGGCGCCGGAGACCTCGTGATACAGGCCAGTCGCTGACGCTGTCATCGGATATCGGCGTAGAGCCGCGCGAGGCGTTGGGGGGACACGCCGCTCGACGCCAGGGTCTGGATCACCGTCCAGATCGCAAGGGTGCGCAGCGGCCGTGCTGCGAACCTGCGTGCACTCACCGCGATCTCGAGATCCGTGATGTAGACGGTACGGCTCGCGCGTTCGAGACGCTGCACGAAGTCATGGTCCTCCATGATCGGGATAGGTCGAAAGCCTCCGATCGCCTCGTAGATGTCGCGACGCACGAACACGCCCGAGTCACCGTAGTAGATGCGCAGCCAGCGTCGGCGCTCGTGGTTGACCCGAGCGAACACACGAGCCCACGGATCCGCGGGCTCGAAGCGCAGCTTGAAATTGCCGCCGCCGACCGTGCGATCAGAGAGTGCACGCTCGATCGCCGCACGCGCCATCGATGGTAGCCGCGCGTCGGCGTGGAGAAACAGCAGGGTGTCGCCTCGGGCTGCCGCGGCTCCGGCTGCGAGCTGGGCGCCGCGCCCGCGGGCCGCATGGAGGACGGTGGCACCAGCTCCTCTGGCGATCTCTGCCGTCCCGTCGAGACTTCCGGCGTCGACCACGATCACCTCGTCGGCGATCAATCGTGCGCTCGCGATCGTGTACGCGATGACCGCGGCCTCGTTCCAGCACGGAATGACGACCGAGATCATCTGAGGGCCTCACGGACCCGCGCCATCAGGTCGTCGAGGTTCTTGCAAGCGGCGATCTGCGGCTTGTCGAGCAGCGTGGTCCACGCGCCATCGCGGCGCTCGAGGAGGGCAGGCAAAGGCGGAACCACCGAGTGCTCGCGCCTGATCTGATCGCGGTAGGCAAAGCGCACCGCATGTGGAAGCGAGCGGATGAACTTTGCCCATTCGCGACGCATCGAGACCATGCCGTAGGTGAGCGCACACAGGCTGCAGGAATACGTGGAGGGTGAGATCACCTTGTGCGCTGCATCGAACAGCTTGCTCCAGGTACTGCTGTCCGCGTCATAGACGAACACGAGCTCACGGCGACCTGCGCTCACGGTGAGCTCGTTGCCGAGATCAAGGCCAGCGTCTCGGGCGCCACGAGCACGCGCGTCGTGAGCAGCGCGTGCAGCCTCTCGAGATCCGCGGGCCGATCGACATCGAACCACGGGTCGAGGACGATGGTGCGAAGTCCGCGTTCGCGCAGCCGCTCGAGCGTCATCGCGAACGTGTCGCTTCGGCTCCATGGCAGCTCTGCCAGCAGACCGACAGGGCACTCTCGCAGGGCGAGCAGGTAGAAGCCGCCGTCGTCCGTGGGACCGATCGCGGCATCGGCCTCGGTCAATGCCTCACATGCACGAACCACAAGCTCGCGAGGTAGCCCCGGTGTGTCTGCGCCGAGGGCGATGGCTCCGCCTGCGGATTCGAGCGCGCGTCGCATCACGCGTTCGATCCGCGCGCCGAGGTCGCCGTCGCCTTGGGGCCAGATCGGGAGGCCCAGGCGCTCCGATAGCGTGGCGTCGAGGGGGCCGGTGGTCGCGAGGATGGGAGCGACCCATGTGATCGCCCGCAGCGCGTCGCAGGTGTCGATCAGGAACGCACGCGCGAGCCGAGCTGCGCGCTCGGCATCGGCGAGACGTGTCTTCACCGAGCCGGCGACCGGTGGCTTCGCAAAGATGCAGACCGGGAGCTGCGCGTTCATCGTGCACCGGCGAGTCTGCGCGCGAGGATCGCCTCCAACCGCGTCCGACTTGCATCGTCGATCGCAGCGGGCTGCGTCACGAGTGCGGAATCGAGGCTGCGCTGACAGGAGCAGGTACGCGCCGGATCAAGAGTCGTGAGGGCATGGCCGAGGATCCCCCGTGCCTTGTCCACGTTCGCCCGTAACACCGTGAGCGCATCTGTCACCGTGACCTCGTCGCGTGCGCGCCAGCAGTCGTAGTCGGTCGCCAGCGCGAGCGTGGCGTAGCAGATCTCGGCCTCGCGCGCGAGCCTCGCCTCCGGCAGGTTCGTCATGCCGACGACATCGGCGCCCCAGCCGCGCATCAGCTCGGATTCCGCTCGCGTCCCGAACTGCGGACCTTCGATGCATACGTAGGTCCCGATCGGGTGAACGCGCGCGCCGTCTACGGTCGCAGCGTCGACGAGGGCGTCCGCGATCGCCGAGCACACCGGATCGGCGAGGCTGACGTGCGCCACCACGCCCTCACCGAAGAACGTCGCTGGTCTGGCCACGGTCCGGTCAATGAACTGCCGCGGTATCACCACATCGCCGGGCGCGACGGTCTCGCGCAGCGACCCGACGGCGGAGATCGAGATGACATGCGTCGCACCTAGCAGCTTGAGCGCATACAGGTTTGCGCGTGCGTTGACCTCGCTCGGTAACAGCCTGTGGCCACGACCATGGCGCGGCAGGAACACCACGCGCCGGCCGGCGAACCGTCCAACGGTCAGCGCGTCGGCAGGAGGTCCGAACGGCGTCGCGATCTCCATCGTCTCGACGTTTGTCACGCCGGGAAGATCGTAGAACCCGCTGCCACCGAGCACTCCGATCGCAGGCTCGCTCATACGAGGCTCCCTCCGCAGCTCGACCCCGCACCCGCCGTGCAGCCAAAGCAGTGCGGCCCGGTGGCGATCGACTCGCCTTCGAGGTCGACCGATTCGATGTCGAAGATGGTCCTCGCCGATGCCAGCGGCATCTCGAGCATCTGGTTGAAGTCGCAGTCGTAGAGGGCGCCGTCCCAGCCGACGCTGATCAAGGAGCGGCACATGACGCCGCTCACCGCGTGCGGGTTGAAGTGCGCGAGGAGCAGGCTCATGTACTCGTCGAACTTGCCCTGCGCGTCGAGAAAGTCCGCATATCGCGCGATCGGAAGGTTCGTGATCGTGAACAGCCGATCGAACGTGATCTGAAAGCTCTCCGCGAGCTCCGCCTTGTACCTGATCTCGAGATGCGCCTGGTCCGGCGGCAAGAACGCGCCGTTCGGGTTGTAGACAAGGTTCAGCTTGCGCGTGCCTCCGGTCCCGTAGCCCAGCTCGTTGAGACGACGAAGTCCTGCGATGCTCCTGGCGAACACGCCATGTCCTCGCTGCTCCTCGACGTTCCGTTCGCTGTAGCAGGGCAGGCTCGCGATGATCTCGACATCGCGTGCGGCCAAGAACTCCCCGAGATCGTCCATCCCCGGCTCGAACAGTACGGTCAGGTTGCAGCGGTCGATGACGTGGCGACCCATTCGCCGGACCTCATCGATGAGCCACCTGAAGTGAGGGTTGAGCTCGGGCGCACCCCCGGTGAAGTCGACCGTGGCGATTCCCGGATTGCGGGCGACGACGTCGAGGATGCGCGCTGCGACCTCCCTCGGCATGATCTCGGTGCGCTTCGGCCCGGCCTCGACGTGGCAATGATGGCAGGCCTGATTGCAGAGCTTGCCGACGTTGACCTGGAGCGTCGTCGTCGCGCCCCGGCGCAGATCGAGTCCGTGATCCGCGAGTCGCCGATCGAACTGCGGCACCTGGCGTTGCGCCATCGGCAGGCGTGCTCGCACCGCGGGCATCAGCAGCTCCTCCGGAGACTACACACGGCGACGTCGATGGGCCCCATGACGTCTTGTACCGGGAAGGGCCAATCCGTTACGCGCAGATCGAGATGAAACTCGCTCATCTTGATGAGGGCAATCTACCGGCTGGAGTGGCAACGGTGGCAGCTGGGGAGCGGTGAAGCGCTCGCCTGCGCATCGGCGCGCATTGTGTTCCTCGCAGACGGTCGCTGCCCGACATCACTGCACCTCACGCCGGCTCAGCGTCTGGCAGGGATCAGCGAAGCAACATCCCGCCGGGGCCATCGCGATCGCTCCTCGGCCGAATGTTACGCACAGATCGAACGCACGGCGAAAATCGGAGGCACGAGTGCTGCACAGGAAGCGAGCAGAAACCGGAGGTCGATATGTCACGCATTGGTTCAGCTCTCATTGCATCCTTCACGCTCGCGTTCGGTAGCCTCGCCGTCGCCGACACCCCACGCGCCGAGGCTACGAAGACCTCGTCACGACCGGAGGTCGACAAGACGATCGCGAGCTGGCCGGCGAAGCCCAGGGCCGTCGCCTACCAGATGATCAAGAAGTACGGGTTGCCCCAGGGGGTCACTCCGACTGCGCTGGTCTGGCACAACAACGGTCCATGGAAGCGGACGACCGTGTACCGCGAGGAGGTGCCGCACAGCTTCCCGAAGCCGCACACCGATCTCCTCGAGCAGGTGATCGACGCCCGTATCCCGCCTGACAAGCTCGACGAGCTCGCCAAGTACGACGGCAGTGTCCACGTGCATCGCACGGAGGGCGAGCTGTCGGCGCGGTGCGACATGGAAGAGATGAACTTCCTGGCGCTCAACCTCGCGAACGATGTCGCGACGGGCAAGAAGAGTGTGGCGGCAGCACGCGCCGCGTATGCGAAGAACGTGGTGGAGTTCATGACCGGGGAGAAGCCGCCGGCGTACACGCAGGGGCTTGCGTTCAAGCCCGCGCCGGGAGCAAAGGATCCGGACAAGGTGACCATGCCTGGCGCGCCACAGCCGGCGACGGGGGCCGCGGCAAGCCATCAGGTGGATGACGCCCAGGTGATCGCGGCGCTGATCACGACAAACTCCAACGAGGTGCAGCTGATGCACTTCGTCGGAATGACATCCAAAGATCCGAAGATCCAGGCCTTCGCCGCGACGCTGAAGAAGCACCACGCACAAGGGCTCATGAAGGCCATGCAGCTAGGTCCGCAGACCAAGGTGCAGCCGATCGAGGCGGGGCCGGTCCTCGAGATGAAGGAGAAGGCGGACGAAGGCATGGCGAAGCTCGCGGCACTCGACGGTGCGGCATTCGACCGAGCGTTCGTGGATATGACCATCCAGGGCCACGAGCGCACGCTCGCGACCATCGACAACAAGCTCGTTCCCGCGGCAACGAAGCCCAAGGTGAAAGCCGCACTCACGGAGACCCGTGCGGCGGTGGCACAGCACCTCCAGCAGGCGAAGCAACTGCAGGCGGGCGGAGCAGTCAGCTCACGTTGAGCAGATCGCCTGTAACGAAGGCGCCGGCGGCGAGACGGTAGAACATGTTCGCCCTCATCAAGTCTGCCTGCGATCGAACGCTCGACATGCTCCGCACGGTCGAGTGGGTCGGCCCCCTGATGGTGCGGCTCGTGCTGGGCGTGGTGTTCGCGACCACCGGCTGGGGCAAGCTGCACAATCTCGACACCGTCGGCGGCTTCTTCGACTCCCTCGGCATTCCGGCACCGCACGCAACCGCGATGCTCGTGTCGACGATCGAGCTCGTCGGCGGCGTGATGCTGCTGGTCGGCCTGGGCACTCGCGTCGCCGCGCTGCTGCTCGCCGGCATCATGGTCGTGGCGATCTGGACGGCAAAACTGCCCGATCTCCACGGAGTCGTCGACCTCGCCGGTACGATCGAGCTCGCCTATCTGGCTTCGTTCGTGTGGCTCGTCGTTCATGGTGGCGGAGCGGCGTCGCTGGATCGCCTCCTTGGCCGATCGATCAGCCGCGGAACCGAGCCGGTGACTGCGCTGGACGCGGGCCGCGCCATTGCCTAAGGTGCTCTTGACCGAGACATGGCCTCCAGCGACGACAAGCAGCTGCTCGCGCAGATCCGCGAGGGCGATGCCGGCGCATTCGAGGTCCTGGTCGCCAAGCACCACGGGCGGCTCGTCCGGCTCGCTCGACTGTTCGTGTCCACCGAGGCATCCGCTGAGGAGGTCGTGCAGGACACCTGGGTTGCCGTGCTCGATGGCCTCGATGGCTTCGAGGAGCGCTCCTCTCTGATGACGTGGATCTCGCGCGTCCTCGTCAACCGCGCCAAGACGAAGGGAGTCCGTGAAGCGCGCACCGTGCCGTTCTCCTCGTTCGGTAACGACGAGGAAGACGCGAGCGAACCCGTCGTGGATCCGAGCCGGTTCAACGAACGGGGGATGTGGAGCGCTCCGCCAGACCGCTGGGAAGATGAGAGCCCCGAACGACTTGCCGGAAACTCGGAGATGCTGGTTCTGCTCGACGCGGAGCTCCGCCAGCTTCCGGAACGCCAGCGGATCGTGGTGGTGCTTCGCGATACGCTGGGGTGGAGCGCCGAAGAAGTTTGTAACGCTCTCGAGATCAACGAGACCAACCAGCGCGTGCTGTTGCACCGTGCGAGGGCACGTCTGCGGACGCGCCTCGAGATCCACTTCAGGAAGACCTGATGCTGAGCTGCAAACAGATCACCGAGCTGGTGAGCGACTACCTCGAAGGCCGCCTCGGGTTTGCCGATCGCATGCGGTTCCAGATGCATGTGGGCATGTGCAAGCACTGCCGCGCGTATCTGCGCCAGATGAAGACGACGATCGTGCTGATCGGGAAGCTTCCCGACCAGCCGATGCCTGACGACGTTCGAGACGAGCTGCGGAAGCGGTTCGCGGATTGGCACACGTCACGCGCTGCGAAGAAAAACACAGATCCCGCGTAACGCGGCAGCGCGCCACGAGACTGGATGGGATGAAGAATCCCATCCGTACCGGAACGATGATTGCCCTGACCGCCGCGAGCCTGTTCAGCGCGGGCTGCAAGAAGGACGAGACCTCGTCCAAGCCCACTTCGGGCGTAACCGAGACGAAAGCAGGCGCTGACAAGCCCGTTGCAGCCGACGAGAAGACGGCGAAGGTCCACTGCCAGGGCGTCAACGACTGTAAGGGCAAGGGCGGTTGCAAGTCGGCCGCGAATGCCTGCGCCGGTCAGAATGGCTGCAAGGGCAAGGGCTTCGTCGACGTGGCGAGCGAGGCCGACTGCAAGACCGCCGGCGGCACCGTCGTGGCCGGCGCGATGTAGTCATGTGGCCGCGCCTCGGCTTCGGTCTCGGGCTTCGCCCGCCGCACTACCAGGAGGTCCTCGATGGATCGCCGCCCGTCGACTGGTGGGAGGTGATCACCGAGAACTTCATGGTCGAAGGTGGGAATCCACGTCGCGTGCTGCGAGCGATGCGCGAGCGAGCGCCGCTGGTCCTGCACGGTGTGTCTCTGTCGATCGGGTCCGTCGATCCCGTCGATGAGGCATACCTGTCGCGGCTCGCCGCGCTGGTCAGCGAGATCGAGCCGGCGATCGTGTCCGATCACCTGTGCTGGTCCAGCTTCGGAGGCCACTCGGCTCACGATCTGTGGCCACTGCCATACACCGAGGAGGCGCTCGCTCACGTTGTCGCCCGTGTCGCTCATGTGCAAGAGCGGCTGGGCCGGCGGATCCTGCTCGAGAATCCTTCGAGCTACGTGACCTTCGCGGCGAGCGAGCTCTCCGAGGCCGAGTTCCTGGCCCAGCTCGCGGAGAGGGCCGATTGCGGGATCCTGCTCGACGTCAACAACGTGTACGTCAGCTGCAAGAATCACGGCTGGGATCCGCACGCGTACCTCGCCGCGATTCCCACGGCGCGCATAGGACAGATCCATCTCGCGGGCCATACAGATCACGGGACGCACCTCCTCGACTCACATGATCAGCCGGTGTGCGCTGCCGTCTGGGACCTCTACCGTGAGGCGGTTGTGCGCTTTGGCGCGGTGTCCACGATGATCGAACGCGACGATCACATTCCGGCGCTGTCGGAGCTTGTGAAGGAGCTGGCGCACGCGCGGCGACTCACTCGAGAGGTCACGCATGCGTGATCTCGCAGCGATTCAGCAGCGATTCTACGAGCTCGCCACGGCTGGGGAGGGAACGATCGATCCCGGGCTACTGGGTAGCTCGCGTCGGCTCGACGTGTATGCGGGCATGTACATCACCCGCCTGCACGACATCCTCGCGGACGACTATCCAAAGCTTCGTGCAGCGCTCGGTGAGTTAGCGTTTCACGACGTGGTCACGACGTACGTTCGTGCCGCGCCACCGACGTCGTTCACAGTACGGAATGCGGGGGTGGCGCTCGCTGAATTTCTCGAGACCCGCAACGATGTGCCGGCATGGTCCGCTGACCTCGCGCGACTCGAGCGTGCACGGGTCGAGGTGTTCGATGGTCCCGATGCAGCCACCCTGACCCGTGACGACCTCACGAGAGTGCCGTTCGAGCGGTTTCCCGAGATCAAGCTGGCCTGGATCCCCGCGTGCGTACGCGTGACGTCGAGCTGGACCGTCGATGAGCTATGGGACGCGATCGAAGAGGACCGCACCTTCGAGGCTCCTCTTCGTGATGAGCGAACGGTGCTGGTGTGGCGTCGCGATCTGCGCGTCGTGCATCGCACGCTCGATGCGGACGAAGCGCACCTGGCGCCGCTCGTCGCTACGGCGGCGACTCTGGCGCAGGTGTCGGAGCACCTGCTGGCATTCGGTGGCGATGGTCCGGAAACGCGAATCGTCGAGCTACTCGAACGTTGGCTCGACGCCGACGTCCTGAGCTCGTCTGAACTTCAGTTCGCGGTCGCAGGCGCACCGAGTGCTACTCGGTAACGAAGCCAGACACCGAGGAAGCCAGCGAAGATCGCGAACACCCCCCAGGTCGCCACGGGCGCGCCTTCGATGACCGACCACAGCGAGCCAGCGACCGCCGTCGAAGACCAGATGATCTTCAGGTTCAGCATCCCTCGAAACACGTCCGCGGTTGCATTACGGCCGAGGTACGACTCGATCCCGATGCCGAACAGGGCCGCGGCAACCAGCCGGGTTGCAACGGGGTCCACAGTCGTCCAACCGAACCACGCGAGCACGTGGGTCGGCGCAATCATGAGGGGAACAGCGACCAAGATGTCGGCGATGAAATGTGCGACGAACCATCGCCGGAGACCGCGGGGAACCATGCAACGAGCATGCGCCTGAAACGTCATGGCGCCTAGCGGGGGGGCGTGCACGTGTTGCCGCTCATGATCCACGTGCCTCCGTCGGGTGTCACCGTCGGGCGGACAGACTCGCGTCCGCCTACCAAGAACAGGATCGCCGCACCGCCGTTAACGGCGGGGCATTTCCGTCGTGATCTGACGTCGACGAGACTACGCGGCCGCCAGCTCAGCTTCTCTGAGGTTCGGGCTCTCACGACTTCTTCTTCCTCTTGCGGGGCGGGCGCTTCGCAGCGCCCTCACCGAGGCGCTTGGTCTCGCTCACGACCGGTCGAAGTCGCTCTCGAAGAGGCGGTCCTGCACGATGCGGTGCTTCTCGAACTCGCTCTCGGCGTGGGCCCGCGCGATCTCGGCGGTCACCCTGCCGGCGTCTTGCAAGACCTCGCGATCGGTTGCGGCGAGGAAGCGCTTCAGGCGCACCTCCCAATCGTGCATCGGGGGCGCGTTCGGCGCGACTCGCTACGCTTGTCCAAGACCCATCGTTCGAAGCACCTCGACGTCAATCGCGCCGGACGAGCAGCAGTCGGCGAGCTGTCCGTTGATCACGACCGCAGGAACGCGGTTGATCCCGAGCTGCTTGGCGCGCGCCGCAACCTTTGGATCCTTCATGTCGAGAACCTGGATGTCGCAGCTTGCACAGGATGCATCGCGAACAACCTGGAGGGCTTCGTCGCAGCACGGGCAGCCGGCAGAGAACACTTCGATTGTACGCTTGCTCATGGTGTCGTTCCTTTGGCGGGAGTGAAGGGAAGCGGCGACTCGTCTCGCGGCTTCTTGAGGTTCAGGATCGATGCGGTCAGCATCACGGCGGTCCCGCTATAGAGCGTGACCGACGATGTGGAGAGCCAGCCGACGTAGACGAGTACGGCGCCGGTAAGAGCGATGACGAAGACGTACCACCGCTCCTTGTTTCGTGCGGAGAGGAAGAACGTATAGAGCGAGAGCAACAGCAGCGCGGCGAGCACCCATCGCATGATCGAGCTGTTCGCGAGAAAGCTCAGGCCGAGAGCGGGAAGGATGCTGCCCGAGGTCGTGAGACACAGCGGACAGATTCCTTTCGGAATGAGTACCGCGAGCACGCCGCCCACGGGACCCAGCAAACCGCCGGCCTTGGTTGCTGCCTTGGGCTTCAAGGAGCGCCCTCGATTGGCGTCCCCGTCTTGAAGCCCAGGCCGTTGATCGCCGAGGCGAGCCGGTTGGGCGCGAGCTTCGCGGCGTCGTACTGAACGATCGCGCTCTTCTCGTCGAAGCTCACGCTTGCGGCGAGGACGCCGTCGATGCCGACGAGGTTCTTCTTGATGCGGGCTGCGCACGAGCCGCACGACATGCCCTCGACGGGAATCTTTACTGACTTCATCTGGACATCCTTCTGGATCGTCTTGTCCGCTTCGCTCGGTGAGCACCCGGCCAGTGCGGCCGTGGCCAACAGGATTGCTACTAAGGTCTTAGCCACCATCTGGGACCTCCTTGTCCGCGACGTCGTCGAGCGCTTCGAGAATAGGGCAGGTGAGCGTCTCTGCGCCGCACGCACAATCTTCGACCAGCGTGTACAGCGCGCTGCGCATCGCCTGCAGGCGCGCGAGCTTCTCGTCGATGTCCTTCATCTTCGCGGCGGCGAGCTCGCGGACCTTGCCGCGCCGTTTCGGCGTGGTCTGCCGCAGCGTGATCAGCTCCTCGATCTCGGTGAGCGTGAAACCAAGCTCCTGGGCCCGTTTGATGAAGCGGATCAGGCGCACCGTGTCGGAGGGATACTCGCGATATCCGGCCGGCGACCGTCTCGGCTCGCCGAGGATCCCGCGGCGCTCGTAGTAACGGAGCGTCTGCGTGTTCACGCCCGCGCGTGTGGCCACGTCGCCGATGCGCATGCGCGGGCGAGGAGTACGTTTGGTGGCAGCGCCGCGGTTCATGTTGATCACTGTGCCACCTGTACCTAGGTATAGGGTCAAGCACCTTTCGTGAACAAACGTGGAACTCGGAGAACCTGGGGGATTCCTCAGTCTCCGCCTGTCGTACGGCCAGCACGTCCAACGACCTCCGCCTCTACGATGATCAGCTCACGATCGCGAAGGGAGGAGGTCGAGAGTCGCATCATCGAATGGCCAGCGACGGTCGCTTCAGTGGCTCAGTAAGGAGTTTGAGAGTCTCGTCGTCGATGACCAGCGAGGGTCGAATCAAGGGCTCCGTACAGATGCCGGTGTACCTGATCGAGAAACGGGGGTATCGCTCGCCGAGATCACGGATGGGCCGGAAGGCAGCATCATGCGTCGCGCCACTCCCAACGACACGTGCGCTGACAATGTCTGGATCACCGCGGCGCGGGTGGACGACGTCGACAAGGCACACGTACTGATCAGGATATCGGCGGCCGATCTCGGCCCACGTCAGTGGCTCGGTCTCGTCGGGCGCGAGTTGCTTGGCAGCATCCATGCGTCCATCATTCCGTGCCGGAGAGGCCTGTCAAGGTTCTTGCTGCGCCACACTTCTTCGAACGAAGTCCACCGGTCCACATCGGCGAGTGGACTCATTGCTGCCCAGCCATCTCGTCCCACTGCTGGCCCGACTCGACCGCCGCGAGACAGAACCGGGCGCCTTGGTTGTCCCCGGGGTTGAGCCACAACATCTTGGTGAACACCGCCTTGGCGGCGCGAATGTCGCCGAGGCGCCACGTAGCGAGTCCGACGCCGTGCAGACACCGCAAAAACGGCCGGTTGTCGAGAAGCCCCCACGAGAGCACGCCGTCGAAGGTCTTCCCGAGCGAGAGTGCGCCGATGGTCGTGCCCATCTCGTAATGTCGCAACGCCTGCATGGGGCTGTGGTCGAACTCGAGGTTGCCGAGGTGAGCGTGCGCATCGAGGCAGCGCAGGTCCCGAGCGAGCAGATCCATCAGCATCTTGTGGGCGGCGCGAACGTCACCGGTGTCGCGCAGGTCGGCCGCGCGCGTGATCGGGTCGGAGTCCCAGTCGTCGGGATCGGCGCCTGGGATGACTTGCTCCATCTCGACCAGCGGGCGGCGACCGCGGGCGATGATCGCCTTCGCCCACGGCTCGATCGGCTCACCTTCCTCGCCCCAATACTCGTCCTCAGGATCCCACTCGCCTTCATCTCGGAGCGCGAGCGGCGGGAGTCCGAGTGCGTGCCCGTCGAAGCGCGAAGTGGTGATCTCGCCGGCGAGATACGGGTGGCGCGCGTGCGTCCACTGCCTCGTCGGGACCACCGTGATGATCGCGCCGGGAACTTCATCGCGCACTGCCGTGCGCAGCGTGATTGCGCGAGAACCCCCGAGCAACCGGCAGTGCAGCGCGTTCGATCGGCACGCGAGCACGACGAGCTCGGTCGGCGCGCCGATCTCGATGTCGCCCTCGACGACCTTGTGCGGGCGGGTTCCTCGAGCGGCGGATCCACGCGGCGGTGCGAGGCCCAGCCAGGTGCGGTATCGCGTGACCAGGGCGTCTGCCGGGCTACCCGCCGCGAAGACCACATCGGCGAGGCTCACTTCGTACGTGACGCCCTGTCGCTCGCACACAGCGAGCAGGCCAGGGCGAGCGTCACGCGGACGAACAAGCTGGGTGACCGTGACCGGCTCGCCGACGACATGTGCGTCGGCAGGGAGTCGAATGTCGGCCGCCGCTCTATCGAAGTCGCGCAGCGCCGACACGTCATCGTTGGCCGGGGTTCGTGAGCGCCGCTTCTGTGGCTGTCTTTGCTCGGGCGAAGGGGGCACCGTGCGGTTTCCGGATGCTCGCATGCCACGTAGCCTATCTCGAAGGCGGACATGATCGCGTCATTGCGTCATCGCCGCCGATTGCGCGATGGCTTGCGCGTATGTCTCATCGCGCCCACATCTCCTCATGACTACTTCTTCTGCTGCTTGCGCGGCGGGCGCTTCACTGCGCCCTCACCGAGGCGCTTGGTCTCGGTCACGACTCGGTCGAAGTCGCTCTCGAAGAGGCGGTCCTGCACGATGCGGTACTTCTCGAACTCGCTCTCGGCGTGGGCCCGCGCGATCTCGGCGGTCACCCTGCCGGCGTCTTGCAAGACCTCGCGATCGGTTGCGGCGAGGAAGCGATTCAGGCGCACCTCCCAATCCTGCATGGTCATGGGGAGCTTGCGAATCGCCATATCCTCGGCGACGTCGAGGTAGGCGTTCACCAGCCGCGAGAGCTGCGCGAGCTCCGCCTCGGTCAGGTAGTTCTTGGCGACCACCACGTCGAACTTCTGGATCTTGCCGTCGGGAGCATCGCTCCATGTGCGGAGCCCCATGTGCTCCTTGTTCGCGTCGGCGCGGTCGACGATGACCTCGGCCGCCGTCTGCCCATGGATGGCCCAGTGCAGCTTGTTCTGCACCATGGCGAAGAAGCGCTTGGTGGCCTGCGCGGTCATGTCGTAGTCGATGGCGGTCGCGTAGATGTCGGTGATCTTCTGGTAGAACTTGCGCTCCGACAGCCGGATTTCGCGGACGCGCTGGAGCTGCTCCTCGAAGTAGCGATCGCTCAGAACCGAGCCGCCGCGCTTGAGGCGCTCGTCGTCCATCGCGAAGCCCTTGATGGTGAACTCCTCGACGACGCGCGTGGCCCACTTGCGGAACTGCACCGCGCGCTCGGAGTTGACCTTGTAGCCGACGGCGATGATGGCCGCGAGGTTGTAGTGCTTGGTGTCGTAGGTCTTGCGGTCGGCCGCAGTTATTCGAAAATTTCGAACAACTGCATCCTCCTCCAGCTCGCTATCCTCGAAGACCTTCTTCAGGTGGTAGTTGATGGTCGGGACCTCGACGTCGTAGAGCTGCGCCATCATCTTCTGGCTCAGCCACACGTTCTCGTCGGCGTAGACCGCTTCGACGCCGCCGGTGCCGCTGGCCGCCACGAAGGTCAGGTACTCGGCCGCCGACGAGCGGACGAGAGCAGCGGCGGGCTTCTTCTTGCGGGTCACGCAGCACCGCCCGCCTTCGGGAGGAGGCCACAATCGCCGAAGCGCTCCATCATCTTGAGGTACTGAACGAGGCCCCCCTCTTCGAACACGTTCGCGACGTAAAGCGCCCCTGCGCGCCGCGCCTTGGCGTCCAGCTTCTCGATCAGGGTTACCTGGTGGTACCAGCTCAATTGTGCAAGCGGCGCTTGCACAAGGTCGGGCTCGGACCACGCTGCCGCGAACGCGCGCATGTACTTCAGGTTCCGTCGAGACCCACCGGACATGTCCGGAAGAGCGTGTTCAGAGAAGAGCCAGCGAGCTGCGTTTCTTGAATCAGCTTTGGATTCAAGGATGTCCGGTACGACCTCAGCCGAGGATGCACGCGACCTCTAGGTCGTCAGCGGTTTCGTCGTATTCGATCCGGAACGTTCGCGACTTGGCCGCGTCAGTGTACGGCTGCGAGTCGGTGACGGCGACGGCGAACGCGGCCGTGGGCCGCGACGCGCCGAGCAGCTTGTCGACAGCCGCGATGCTGGCACCGCTTTGAACGTTGTCGTCGACGAGCACGAGCGTAGTGCTGCGGGGAATCGGTGTCGAGGTGCGGGCGAGCCCGGCATAGATTTGGTCAGCGGTACGGCGGTTCCCTTTGGTCTTGCCCTCAACCCGCTTCCGTTGGACGACGAGCACGGCGACGTGCCCGAAGCCGACGCCAGCGAGCGCGTTGCAGAGGCGCAGGGTGCGAAACCGTGCAGTCTCGATCGTGGCCGCCGTGACGGATGACGATGGCACCGGGACTAGCGTGATCGCGTTGGGATCCTTGGCCTTGAAGAACTTGGTGAGCTTGTCGATCCGGTTCGCGAGCATCGCGGTCACGTACTCGATCGCGTTCGTTCGATCGACTTGAACGGGGCGCCCGAGAGGATGGAGTTTGTGCTGGATCGACTGCTTCGGGTTGGGCGGCTCGCGGTTGTCCTTGACCGCGTAGACCAGCCCCCGCATCTGTGTGGCATTCGGCGTAGTGCGCGCGGCCTCGGCACCCTTCGCGTAGTAGCTGCCGAGCGCGAGTCCGTGGATCGTCCTCATGACGCGCGTGCGAAGTCGATGACGTCGGAGGTAGTGCGGAGGACTCGCCCAAGCGGCTTGTCGTCGCCGATGAATCGCTTCGGCCAGGTGAGCTTCTCGTTGTCGAGCAGGCCCGCCGCGATGAACACCGGGTGTCCGACTTGCACGCTCTCGGCGGCCTGGTGGAGCGAGCCACTCGTATCGCTCGCCTCGATGATCACTGTCGTCATCGCGAGCCGCGCCATGATCCGGTTGCGCTCTGGAAAGTTGGTCGGGACGAATTTGTCACCCCACACGAACGGCGAGAGCAGTAGGTGGTCGCGGTAGATGACGCGCTGGAGCGCCGCGTGCTTGGCGGGGTACACCTTGTCCACCGGGGTGCCGACCACAGCGATGGTCTTGCCGCCGTGCTCGATCGCCGCAGTGTGGGCGGCGTAGTCGATGCCCTCTGCGAGCCCTGAAACGATCACGACCCCGGCGCGGGCGCAATCACGGGCGAGCTGTGCGGCGCGGCGCCGGCCGTCGGGGGTGGCTTTGCGTGCGCCGACGATCGCGATGCGGGGACGATCGACGAGTGAGATGTCACCGACGGCGTAGATCTGGGGGAACTTGAGCAGCAGCCCGTTGGTGACCCCAATGCGTTCCGACCCGAACGTGACGACGTCAGCTCGGTTCGGCGGCACGTACTCGTCGACGTGCTTCGCGGTCATGTCGAACACCCTGCGATGCTAGTCGCCCAGTATGACATCACGGCGCAGGTCACGGGGCGCCCGGCCTTTCGTTACTGTTGATGGCGTCGATCACCGACGAGACCACTTCCTTCGGCGGCCAGTCGGCCCAGGTCGCCGCGATCACCTCTTGGTTGGCGTGTACGGCGCTGGGGATCGCACTCGAACCGACGAGCACCGACTTCACGGCCCCGCGCAGCGCGGAGGCGTACTCGTACCGGTACAGCATCGCCTCCTTGAAGCCGCTGATCAGGTAGTCCTTGCTCGGGGTGTGCTTGCACTCGACGACGAGGGCGCTGAGTACGTGTTCTCCGCGGCAGATGGTCACCGTCACGTCCGGCCGCATCCGGCTCTTGGGTGCGAAGTAGTGCTGCACGCCGCGGTCCGTCGCCCCCGCCTCGAGCTCGGCTTGGTTGTAGAAGAAACGGATCGCGAGGTCACCATGGCGCAAAGTGGCGATGTCCTTCCGGCCAGCGATGACCAGTCCGCGCTCATGCTGCCACTTGCCGGGCTGCGCGATCTCTAGCGCCTCGCTCACCCGCGCGATCAGCCTGATGGCCACCGCGATCTCGAACTGCGTGTCCTTGGAGAGCGGAAGCAACGAGCCCTCGGCCACGGTCCGTGCGATGCGAGCTGGGTCCGCATCGTCCAGGCCAAGGTGCAGGTCGTCGTGCCATCGCGCGGCTTCCTGGAACACCGGCTGGCGAGAGCCACGTGCGGCGGCGAGATCGTGCTCATCCACTCGGCGTGTCGAAACGTTGCGTAGCGCGGTCGCGGAGAGCGTGTGGTTCAACACGCCCTCACATTCGCGGCCTCCGGAACCCCAGCCCTGTAGTAACTCGGTGTCGCTCTCCTCGTCGGGCAACTCCGCGGTCATGTGGCGGACACTCTTGAGCAGTGCATGCAGCCGCTCGCACACGCTACGCAGCACGATGTTCTCGGGGAGATCGAAGTCGCGACGCGGTGTGCGGGTGACGAACTCGGTGCGACGTCCTTGGGCGTGTAGCAGCGTCGTCGTTCGTAGGTCGAGCTTTCCCTGAAACCCTCCGTTCCAATAGCGCTGCGTGATCTCCGTGGTCGAGGGAAGGGCCCGCACGAACACGCGAACCCGTTCGACGAACGAGCGCAGGTCCCCCATGCGCGGCGCGAGGAAGCTGACGTTGCGCAGCATCGTGAACGCGGACGGCTTGTCGGCGAGCGTAGCGAGAAACCGCGAGGCTTCCTCGACGCTGAGCTTCTCGACGGCCGACTTGGGCAGCAGATACGCCGGGAACTGCGAGCGGAGGTAGGTCTCCCAGGTTGCTGCGCCGTCGTTCGTCATGCCGGCAGCTTCACGTGAGGGAATAGCTCGGCGAATCGTTCACGTAGCTCGTTACGAGCGGCCGGGCTGCACGAAGTCGCGAGTTTCAGCATCGCGGAGAAGCACGTCAACGCACGATCTTGATCGAGTCCTTCGAGTTGGGGCAGCACGTACATCGCGATCGCTTCGGCGAGCGCATCGCTGGCGCTGACGCCCTTGTCGGTGGCGCGGCGGCGCGCGTACTTGATGACGTCGAGGGCGACCGCCGGCCCGATGTGACGAGCAGCCAACAAGCCGTTCGTCGAGAACAAGCTTGCCAGGGCGTTGGCCGCATCGAGCGGCAGCGGGGCGTCGGCGATGCCGGGCAGGCTCGCGTGCTTGCGCACCAGCGCTCCGTAAGCGTCGTCGGCTGGGATATCCACGTGAACGATCGCGAAGCGCCGTTGAACCGCGTGAGACAGCCGGAACAGCGAGGTCTTATCCCAGGTGTTCATCGTGGCAATCACGCGAAACGTCCTCGGCGTGGGGTGGGTTGCGTCGGGGGCGAGGCCGATCTTCACGACCTTGCCATCATCCAGCTCGAATGAGGTGTCGGTGGCGCGGCCGGCCAACACCGTCATCAGCTCGCCGAACGCGCGATCGACGTCGGCTCGATTCAGCTCGTCGACGATGAGCCACTGCCACTGCTTGACCGCGCGAAGTAGAGCGCCTTCCCTGAACTTCAGGCTCCCGTCCTTTTGGAGCGCGTAACCTCCGATCGTGTCGAAGGTCGTCCAGTCGGCAGAAGCCGTGGCGACATGAGCTCCCGCGATATAGCCCCGACGTTTGGCGGCCTGCACGATGAAGTGCGCCAGCTCGGTCTTGGCAGTGCCCGGTGGTCCGACGAGAAGGAGATGCTTGCCAGCGGACAGGGCGGCGACGGCACGTTCGATGGTGTTCGGCGGAAGAACGAGATCCTTCGCGAACGGGGCGACGTGTTCGGCGCGCAGGTCAACGACCTCTTCATTCCACGCGGGCGGTTCGTCCGATGACGCCAGCGTCGGTGCGTCGAGTCCTGGCGAAACCTCCGGGACGTCCGATGACGTAGCCTTCGTTTCGACGACGTCGCCCCCACCATCTGGGCCTTGCTCATCGAGAACCTGGCCGACGCGGTCTCGGATGATCGACGCTTCTGGCGTGTATCGCACGACAGTGTCGCGGCCAAGTTGGGTGAGGTAGTCGCCGTCGTCGCGGCGGTCGGTGAGGCCGAGCGAGTACAGCCAGTTTCGCCGGAAATTGAACTGGTTTGGAGACTCCCACTCGACAGCCAAGAGCGCACGCATGCGCTGCTGCATCGTCTTCCCGCCGAGCGGCGGCACTTCGTCCGCGAGGACGAGCAGCTCCAACATTCCGATAAAGGCCGCGTGCAGACGATCGAAGATCACGCTCGCGCTCTTCGTAGCCAGGTATTCGCGTCCGTCCTCCGTGAGCTCGATCTGCCCGTCTGATTCTTCGAGGAGGCCGATCGCCTTGATCACGTTCACGTACTGTTCACGTGACGTTTCCCCTTTGACGTCGAATTGCTCGCGAAGGATCTCGTACATCGCGTCGACAGTTATCGGCCCTGCATCGAACTCTGCGAGCAGCGTGTCGAGCGTCACCTTGTACTTGCTGACTCCACCTGGAAGCGGCCAGATTCCGGCTCGCTTGCCCGACGGCGTTAGGTCCTCAGGTTCGACGTCATCGTCATCGACGACCACCTCCGCGAGCTGGAAGGGAGGAGCTCCGGTGATGCCTGTTCCGTCAGTGGCGAAGAAAGGGAGCTTGCTGAGGGCGAGGGTACAGATGCGTTTGTATGCCTCTTCGGGAGAAGGCAACACTGCACCGTCGACGAACTGGACGCGAAACGCCTCGACGTTCGCGCCGGTGTCGAATAAGAGGCCGGCTCGCTTCACCACCGAGCGCACACGCTGCGCCGCTAGCTCTGACTCGTCTGCCTCTCCCTTCTTGCGGGGTGGGGAGACGGAAGCGCGCACAGTCTGCACGGCCTTGTTTGGAGCGAGGAGTGCGCGGGGAATGGTGATCCAAACCAACTCGCGGCGCTTCGGCAAAACAGCGACCGCCAGACCAATGAGGTGCCGGTATGCATCCGAGGTGGTGCGCCAGTACGAGACGTGCAGGAGCAGGTCCACCGTGCCTGATGGCCACTTGCAGTGAAGCCGCACTGGAGCAGGCCACGGCCCGTCGGTCGCTTCGCTGAGATTGTCGACCGGTGGCCACGATGGGGTCGCTTCCCGCTTGGCCGAGATCGCGATCTTGGTGTCTTCGATGGTGACGTTATGGTCGTGGGCCGCGTCTAGGATCTTGCTTGCTACGCGCAAGCCGAGTTTGTTCGCCTCAATCTTGGTCAGAGGCGGGGGCAACGAAGTGGCGTCTTGGTTCATGCTGCTCCTCGGAACGGCAGCACCAGCTTCGCGTCGGGCTTCCTGTTGTTCTTGTGCGCGTAGATGCGGACGAAAGCGCCTTCGACCGTCGGCGCGGTCACGTCGAAGCCCAACTTGCCGAGCGCCGACGCGAACTTCTTCACGTCGTCGAAGTAGCTCGCGGCCTCCCAGATGTGGAGGTGCCCATCGAGCACCAGACAGCGGTGGGCCTCGCGGATGTACTCGGTGAAGTTCGAGCCCATCAGCGACAGGCAGAAGATCGCGACGTCGAGAGACTCGTCTTCGAGTGGGACGTGGGCGATGTCGCACGCGATCACGCGCTTGTCGATCGCGACGTGGTCGAAGCTATGGATCGTGTGATTGTTGCCGGCCTCAGCCGCGATGAGCGCCTCGCCGCAGCCGAAGTCACCGATCACGTAGCCATCGCGCGCCAACAGCCAGTTGAGCTCTTCCTTGTACGGAACGACAGGCCAGGTCTCGCGGAGCTGGCGATACAGCGTGTGGTAGTGCGCCCACTCCTCGGGATTGTTGGCGAGCCGGTCGTGGGTCTTGGTGCTGTCGGACGCGTACCAGCGGTTGTTCATCTTCGAGAAGTCGCCGTAGCGCTGAACGCGGCGCTCGACGTCTGAGGGCGTGCCGTCGAGCGGAATCTTGATCACGGCGCGCGCGACCTCGCTCATTTGGCCAGTCTCCAGACGCGAGAGCCAATCCATCACGTCTTGCTGCGCTTGCGCAGGAGTGCGGAGGTTTCCCTCGGGCACCACGCCATCGACCGCGGCATCGGCGATCGACTTCTTGTACTCGAGCCGGTGCAGCTTGCTCTCGCAGTACGACCACCGCTGGCCGTTCACCATCGCGAACGTGACAGGGATGATCACTTCCACCTTGTCGAACCGGCTGCCTTGGCGGAATAGCCGGCCGACGAGCTGCTCGTACTCGGCGTTCGTCCATGGCAACGCGTTGATGATGAGCTTCTGGCACACGTACTGGAGGCCGTTGACGCCGGTGCCGACGCGGCTGGACGCGATCAACACGTCGACGTCGCCGTTCTTGTCGAGGAATGACGCGAGGCCGGTGCCGTCCGTGTCGCCGGTCAGCATGCCGACACGCAGGCCAGCCTTGACCAGCGCATCACGCAGCGTCGCGACGATGCCCTCGACGTAGTGCGTGTAGATCAGCACCTTTTCGCCGGCCTTGATGTTCTCGAGAATGACCGGCAGCCGTAGCTCGGTGAGCACCTGCTCGAGCTCGAGCACGGTGCCACGGCCAATCGCGCGGATCTGATCGAGCGCAGGTGCGCAGTCGATCTCGATCCTCTGAACGTCGAGCTGGATCTTGTACTCGGGCTTCCACCTGGTACCGAGCGTGACGAGGCGCTGGTAGAGCCGCATGCAGTTCTGCACCGTCGGAACGACGTCGAGATCGTCGTGGCGGTGACCGGTGATCATCTCGACGA
>JBBQFU010000133.1:0-23701 GCA_038322185.1 Haliangiales bacterium | reverse complement strand
GCACGCGCCGGCAATACGGCGGTGCAACAGGCACGGCTGCTCAAAGTGCAAGGCTCAGCAGCGTTCAAGCAGCTCGATCTGAAGACCGCGCGTGCGCGCTACGAGCGGTCACTCGCGCTCGGGGATCGCGACGACCCCAGGCAGTGGGTCAACGTGTTGAACCTCGGCATGCTGTCGCAGCGCGAAGGCAAGTATGCCGACGCCAAGCGCGCGTTCGAGGAGCTGGTGGCGCTGTACGAGCGCGAGCTCGGACCCGATCATCCCGAGACTGCGCGCGTCGTCTACAACCTCGCGCTAGCGCAGCAGAGTCTTGGCGAGTTCGCCGAGGCGCGTGCGTCGTCCGAGCGATCGCTGCGCATCCGTATGGCGAGCCTCGGTGCCGAGGATCCGCGGACCGCCGAGTCGATGGAGATGCTCGGCATGATCATGTCGCGTCAGGGCGATCCCGGAGCAGAGACGCAGCTGCGCCGCGCGGTGAAGATCAAGGAGAAGCTGCTCGGGCCGAAGAACGCGGACGTTGGCGAGCATGCGCGCGACCTCGCGGAGGTGATCCAGCGCGCGGGTAAGATCGATGAAGCGACCGAGCTGCTCCGCCGATCGCTCGCGATCAAGCTCGAGGTCTATGGGCCCAAACATCCGCTCACCGCGTATTCGCTCCACGGGCTCGGTGTCGCCCTCGTGGACGGCGGACACCACGCCGAGGCGCTGCAGTACCTCACCCAGGCGCTCGAGCTGTTCACGGCGGCGCATGGCCCCGATCATCCGACGCTGGCATACGTGCTGGTCGGCCTCGGGCGCGCCAACCTCGCGCTCGGCAACACTGCGCAGGCCGTTGCGGAAGCCGAGCGCGCGCTCGCGATCCGCGAGAAGTCGGAAACGGATCCGGAGGCATTGGCCGAGGCATCGTTCCTGCTGGGCCGCTCGCTGTGGACCGCGAAGCGGCGCGAACGGGCGTCGGAGCTGGTGCAGCGCGCGCGTAAGCTCTACGAGACAGCGGGCCCCGGCGCTGCGCCCGATCTCGCGGAAGTCGACGCGTGGGCGCTCGCCCATCGCTCATAGACAGTCGGCGGGCTTGAGCTCGAGCGAGTCGAACAGGAAGTTCGTGTTGTACGCGCTGTCGGTGACCGCGGTGATGCGGAACGTGACCGCCTTGCCGGCGAATGTCTGGCTCGCAAACTCGGTCCGCAGATCCTCCCAGTAGAACGATGCGCTCTCGGACACGGAGTCGAGGTTGGTGAAGTAGGCGATGTTCGCGAGGACCGCGCCGGTGTCGCTGGCGATCTCGATCTTGACGGAGTCCTCGATCCGGCCCCGGATCTCGGCGGCGACGAAGTGCTTGCCGACGAGCTTGAGTGATCCCGTGGTCGGCACCTGGATCCGCTGCGATGCTGTGCGCGTCGCATTGTTCGCGCCGCCGAGCCACGCGAAGTAGTAGCCGGAGGACGCGCTGAACGGGTGGTCGGTGCCCAGCTGCCGCTCGTCGATGAGCAGCTCGCTCGTGCTGAACGTCCAGCCTACGGGCGTGGAGTCGAAGTTGCCGTTGGCGAGGAGGTTCGCGCAGCTGACGGAGCCGTCGCCCTCCAGTGGCACATGGCGCGGATCGTCGTAGTCGGGGACGTCGACGCAACCGATGGCGCCGACAAGATAAAGGACACGGAGTGACATGTTCGATCTCCTGATCGTTCGAGCTAGAAGTTGATGCCGACGCCGAGCGGCTCGTACCAGGTCGCGTCGCTGATCGCGCGCACGCCGGTGCTGAGGTACAAGCGACCGATCGCGAGGCTGGCCGTCGCGCGGTAATGGTCGAACACGAGGCCCGCGCGCGACGTCTCGCCGCCCATGTGATCATCGACGGAGGCCGAGTAGTAGCAGGGCGCGATGCCGGCGTAGAGCTCGAGCTGCGTCTTCGCGCCAAGCGGGAACCGGACGCCGAGCCCGGCTTCGACCGCGTAGTAGGCGTGAGTGACCGACATCCTCGCGTCGGGCAGGGCGACGTCGACGCGGCCCAGGCTTGCGCCCCAGCTGACGAACATCCGGCGTCCCGCGAGCTGATCCTTGAGCTCGAGTCCGAGGCCCAGGCTGTCGCTCTCCCCGTTCTGCCGGACGTGCATGTACGCCTGAAACGTCCAGCGCGAGCGGACCGAAGGCATCGAGAGCGATGGCATCGTCACGCCGCCGTCACGCAGCTCGAGGTTCGGAGTGCTGTTGAACGCGAGCGCGACCCGCACGAAGCTCGAGCGCGACATCACCGCGCCATCGATCTCGTTGCCGCGGCGCGCGAGCTGGACCGATGCCGTCTCGAGCACACCCGCGAGCGTGTGGGCCTCGTGCTCGGTGAGCGTGCGCTCGCCGACCGTGCGGACACCGCCATAGCGCAGTGCAAGAGCCGCGTTCCACATGTTGCCGGACACGAACACCAGCAGGTCGGCGTCGCCGAGGCGCTCGGCCAGCTCGTCGATGATCTGCTGGTAGTTCGTGTCGCGCGACTTGGTAACGCCGGAGCCGAGCGTGCCCTTGGTGACGAGCGAGTCGACGACCTCTGCGCTCAGGCTCTCGTGCTCCGAGATCGGGGTCACCGAGCCTGCGGCCACGAGCTCGCGAGCTGCCGCGACGGCGACGCGTAGCCTCGAGTTCGGAATCGCAACGCCGATTCCCTGCACGCCCTTCTCGGGGTCGCCACGCGAGCTGACCAGGCCGATCACCTGATCGTTCTCATCGACCACCGGTCCACCCGAGTTGCCGGGGTTGAGCGCGATGTCGAGCTGCAGCCGATCGTTGTCTCGCTCGCCCGCGATGATTCCTTTCGCCGACTGCGCCTGCGTGCGCGTCGGATCGAGCGGATAGCCGATGGCGAATACGGTCTGCCGCACGCGCAGCGGCTGGTTGTCTGCGCGCATGCGAATCGGCTTGAGGTTCGCGTGAACATAGAGCACGGCGACGTCGTCCTCCTCGCTCGTGTAGACGACGCGCGCGGCTTGCAACCCGCCCTCGCCGGGATGCCGGATCACGACGTGGCGCGCGCCTACGACCACGTGGTTCGCGGTGAGGATGAGCTGCTTGTCGATCGCGAAGCCGGTGCCGTGGCCCGCCATGGGCACGGCCATGTCGAAGCGGCGACCTTCGTGCTCGTGGCTCTCGACCCCGACGGTGCCGACCGCAAACACGCGCACCGTCGACGCATCCACACCCGCGTAGCTGACCGCGTCGCGCGCGGGACCTGCCTGGACAGGTGCCGCGACGAGCGCGATGACCAGCGCGGTCCAAATAACTGTTCGTGACCTCATGCCTGCTTGATGCGCGAGCTGTCGGCCATACGCACACATTCGTCATCGCACCCGAAGAATGCGATTCACCGACGGTCAGGTCTTCACGCGACCGACCGCGATCACCGACGTCATCGGGCACACGAGGGTTCCGTCCTCGATGAAGCCTGCAAGCGCGGCGACGCCCTCGGCCACCGCCTCGTCGAGCGCATCGGCATCACTGACCGCCGCGAACGTCGCGCGCACGAATCGCTCGGGTTCAGGGATGCGCACCTGTCGCGTCGCGGTCTCGACGGCGATGGCGAAGAACTTCGCGCCCTCGAGGAGCTTCTTGAGCGCGGCCTCGTCGCCGAGCGTGCCGTTCCACAGTCCGGCATTGGGTGCCGCGCCGAGGCGCCGCTCGGCGATCCCCGCGAGCGCACCGAGGGCGGGCTGCCGCTCGGCGGGTGTCCAGCACGCGACCACCGCGCGGCCGCCCGGGTTGATCACGCGGTGCATCTCTCGCACGACGGGCGCTGCGTCAGCGACGGTCTGCAATCCCTGATGGCACGTGATGAGATCGAATGCCGGCTGGCGGAATGGCAGTCGGGTCGGCTCGCCTTCCATCCACTTCACGCCGACGCTCTCCTCCGATGCGCGCAGTCGAGCGCGTTCGAGCAGGGCAGGGTCGGTATCGAGCGCGGTGACCGCGGCACCGCTCGCCGCGAGCCGGCACGCGAGGATGCCACTGCGCGTGACAACGTCGAGCACCTTGTCGCCGTTCCAGACCTGGGCTCGCTTGATGAGATCGCGCGACCACGGCTCGAAGATCGCTGGAACGAGATAGGCGTCGTAGGTCTCCGCGTCGAGCATCGCCCTAGTATCTACCGGATCATCGACCCAGATCGTCGGGAGGGACCGGGCCGCCCCACGGCTGTCCCGTCCACTGCCACAGCTCCCCGATGGCCACGCGACGAGGTGCCTCGGGCTCGGGCATCCACAATCTCGACATCGCGCCGAACATCAGGCGCGAGGAATTGCGACAGCCGCGCACCGGCGACGTACTTCCTGCGACGAAGGTATCGGCGCAAACGCCCGAACATCTCGTCGATGATAGCCCGAGTCAGTTGCCGGTGATCGCGGCGTCGAGAGTGAACGCGGCCGCCATCAGCAGCGCCGTTCGGCCCAGCCGCCGCGGATCGACCACGCCGATCACGTTCGTCGTCGTCGAGCCGGAGAACATGATCAAGCTGTCGGCCTCGAGCCGAATGCCGCTGGAGCCCGAATCTCCGACCAGGATCTGGTCGCCGGCGATGCGTCCGAACCGTTGCTCGGTATGGCCACTTCCAGGTGGCGGGACCGCGAAGATATCGCCGTCGGCCTCGACGCGAGCCTTGAAGCCGCCCTTCGTCAGGTCGATGGTGCCGTCGGCGTGGAACACGGGGCCCGGCGTGAAGATCGCGTCCTTGCCCGGCGCGTTGGCTCCGACCGACTCGGTGCGGCCATCGGCGTACATGCGCGCGATCGGCATGTCCTGGAATCGAACGGTGAGCACGCCCAGCGTGATCACCGGCGTTGCTGCGGTGCTCGATTGCGAGAGCGCTTGTGTCGTCGGCGAGCTCGACGAGCACGCGAGCACGAAGGCACACGAGAGGAGACCGGCGACACGAAGCATGCGACCAGATAGCCCGGAAGCGGCCGACTGGGCAACGGGTCACTGCAGCGGAGGGGCGCCGGCGAACACTCGGATGCTGTTGGTGATGCCGTCGCAGTCGAAGTGCGCGCTATCGGGTCCATCCATGACGGGCGCATCGCACGTGATGGTGAGTGACGGATCGGTGATCACGACGGGGCCGAGAAACGGATTCGGGATCACGTCGGTGTAAGCCGCCGGAGGCTGGCAGTAGACCCGACCGTCGTTGTCGTCGCGACCCACGCCGGGATCGATGATCAGCGGATCGCCAGCCAGCGTCACCGCGACGCTCGCGAGATACTGGCAATCCCGGCTGTCAGTCGAGAAGTCGTAGTGGAAGTCGACGAGGAAGAAGTTGCTCTTGAGCTCCATGCGCAGCGAGAGGTTCTGCGCGTCCTCGAGCGTGATCCGATCGATGGAGTTGCTCGAGCATCCCGCGACAACCAGCAGAAGGGCGAGCGCTCTCAACGCATCGAGCCCATGACGTCCGAATACACGCCGAGGTAGAGGCCCGCCATCCAGCCGGCATCGCCGAGGAGTCCGGCACCGATCACGCCGCCCACGCTGACCTGCGACGACAGCGCCATCTGTGCACGGGCGCGAGGCTCGAGCACGGTGACCGGCACGTCGGGAGCGTTGAACTCGTAGCGCAGCCACTGGCGACCACCGATCATCTCGACCGAGATCGAGCCGGTCGACGACCGCGTCTCGAAGCCGAGCACGCCGTACGCGGCACCAAAGTACGAACCGGGGCGCTGGAACGGACCGGCTTCGATCTCGCCACCGGCGTAAATGTTCTTCGTCTGCCGCATCGTGAACTGGAGCGAGCCGGTCACGCCCGAGCTGCCTTCGCCGCTCGGCTCCGGATCGGTGGGCGTGGTCGAGCGCGCCATGTACCGCGTGCTTGGCGATGCTGGCGCGGGAGCAGGCATCGTGACCCGACGCGTGTTGGCTCCCATCTGCAGGCGCGCCATTCGGCGATCGACGTTGCGCTCCCACAGACATCCACCGAACAGGACGGAGACCAACGCGATCGCGACCGGCGCTCTTGCCATGGCGATGATGGTAGCGCGTGCACCGCCGCATGTTTCGGCAAAGGTCGAATCGTCGAGGTAGGCGCGCGGACTACGTCAGCGGCCCTGGCAGCGCGGCCCGTCGCTGACGCACACGTCCATGGCGTCATCGCAGTCGTCGCTCGCGCACTCGCGGTCGAGGTTGCACTCCTCTCCGTCGGCCTTGGTGGGCTTGCAGATATCCTGGCTCGACGACAGGTCGAGCTGGCAAAACAGGCTTCGGCGCAGTCGTCGTCACACGGCTGTCCCAGGGTCGGTTCGGTCTCGCACGTGCCGTCGATGGGCGGGCCCTCGTCGGGACTGGTGTCCTGCCCGACGCAGTTGCTGGTCATGCACTCGTAGTCCTGCGTGCAGGCCCCGCCGGACCCGACATTTGCCAGGAGGAACGGTCTGCAACCCATCTCCTGGATGGCGATGTCGGAGGTGTCGTAGTCGTCGCAGCTCACGCCCTCGATGGCCGCGATGCAATCAGCCGCCGCAGCACCGTCGTACCGGATCCGCCCCACCGCCAGCGACTCCTTCCACCGGGCCACACCAAAGGTCGTGAACACCGCGTTCGAGAAGTCGATGCATTGCTGCTCGGTGGTGATGGGCACGCCATCGAGGCTGATGCCCATGTAGTTCTCCATGATCTCTGCATCGGTGCAGCACTCGAACTGCTTGGCGCAGCTCGCGGTCACCAGCTCGAGCCCGAAGTCATCGATGTCGGTCGTACCGTTGCTCCCGGCACCATCGCCATCACACCCGATGAGAGCGAGACATAGTGCGAGTCTTTTGATGATCACCTCGGCGATCGTACGAAGCCCCGGGCGGCACGGCGTGCCCTCACGCTCGGTTCACCAACCGAAGCTGCTAAGATGACGATTCTGCGCACGTCTCGATTGCATCTGATCTTCTTGCCGCTCCTTGCCACGGCCTCGACCGCGCACGCGAACGGCGGCTTCGAGTCCGACTTCATTGGCTGGGCGACCAGCGGCTATCACGTGTCGGGGTGGTACGGGACCGAGCGTGTTCGCGTGCGGACCGTCAAGGCGCTGTTCTACACGCCCGAGCTCCTCGTCGCCGACGGCTTCGGCCAGCTGCGCAACGAGGTGTGGGAGTTCTTCGTCGACGTCACGGTGCAACCACCGGGATCGCGATTCGAGCGCCTCTGGTACGGCGTCGGCCTCGAGCTCTACGAGCGCCGGATTCTCGAAGACGGTACGCGCGAGGCGACTGACTACATGTCGCTCGAGCTCGCGCTGCGAGCGGGCTACATCTGGCATCCGTTCAATGCCGGCTTCTACATCAATCCGTGGGTTGGCTTGAACGTGCGCGTCGATGGCGACTCCAGCGTTCGCGTCGGTGACTCCACGTTCGCGGCCCCACGGCTCACGCCACTCGCGTCGCTCAAGGTAGGCTGGGAGCTGTGAAGGCGATTCTCGCGCTCGTCGGTTTGATCGCGTGCGCCGCGCCCGCGGCACCGCGCACGCAGCCCGCAGCTGCGCCGGTCGTCGGTTGCCCCTCGCCACCCGATGTGAACCTCGAGGCGTGTCACGACACCATGGCGTGTCCCGACCCACCGGACCTGCGCGTTCGCGCGTGCCGGACCGACGAGCAGACGCGCCAGCCGCAGCTCGGGCGCATCCTCAAGGTGGAGGTCGTCGGCGCGACACGCGTGCTCACGATCGGGCTGGGCACCAAGCAGGGCGTGCGAGCGG
The DNA here is from genome assembly GCA_038322185.1 of Haliangiales bacterium. GTDB lineage: Bacteria > Myxococcota_A > Polyangia > Haliangiales > Haliangiaceae > JABFXX01. The sequence goes on along the minus strand of JBBQFU010000133.1, from coordinate 15,993 downwards.
GCTGGGTGGGCGAGGTACTCGACGGTTCGACCGACACTGCGCTGCCAGGCGGCACCCTCGAGCTCGTGAGGATCGAGCCGCACCAAACGCTGGCGCGAAGCACGTTGCCGCTCAACCACCTCACCGCAAACCCTCACGTTCGACTGCAGCCGCCACCATGATGCTCCGTGCGCTGGCGATGATCGCGGTCCTGCACGGCGCGGCACGTGCGGATGTGATCGCGGACATCACGCCCGCCATTTCCGCCTGTGATGCGCAGCGCAATCACTGCTTCGGCCTGCAGCTCCACGTGGTGAGCGGCGAGTCCGGCACGGTCGCAAGTGCGGCCTGGATCGCGGCGCAGGTCGCGCTCGCGAACAAACACTTCGCAGCGAGCGATATCGCCTTCGAGCTCGCCGGTGTCGATGCACTGCCGGAGACTCAATCGCACGTCGTGACGCGCGCGGATCGCAACACACTCGCGAAGGGCAAGGGACGCCTCGGCGGCGGTGTGGTCCACGTCCACGTGGTCGGCGCACTCGACGATGTCGACGTGCCGGGCGAGGTGCGCAACGGCGTTGCGTGGCGGCTGCCGAAGGACACACGCAAGTACGTCATCCTCGCGGCGACAGCGCTGCCACTCACGCTCGCGCACGAGCTCGGCCACGTGTTCGGGCTACCGCACTCGACCTACGCCGATAGCATCATGAACAAGACGCCGCGCACCGAGCCACCGGTCGATCAGCGCTCGTTCGCCAAGGCGGAGCGCCAGAAGATCGAGGCGACCCGCAAGCGCCTCGTCCGCACGAAGTTTCTGACCGCGCGGTAGCGGTGACTCGGGTAAGCTGGGGCCATGAGCTCGCTCATCGACCGCCTCTCCTCGTACGCCGAATACCACCGCGACAAGCGCAATATCGCGACGCACTTCGTCGGCATCCCGATGATCGTCGTCGGAACGCAGTCCGCGCTCGCGCGGATCGGCATTGGCCCGCTCAACGCCGCGGCGGCCGCGACCGGCCTGGCCACACGCTACTACCGTGCGATCGATCCGAAGTTCGGCACGGCGATGGGCGCCATCCTCACCGCAAGCTACGGCGCGGGCACCGCACTCGCCGCGCTCCCGCTACCGCTGTGGGCGGGCGCGACCGCCGGCCTGTTCTTCGGCGGCTGGGCGCTGCAGTTCGTCGGTCACTACTTCGAGGGCAAGAAGCCCGCATTCCTCGACGACATGCGCGGCCTGCTCGATGGTCCGCTGTTCCTCGTCGCGGAGACCGCGTTTGCGCTCGGCCTCGTGCCCGAGCTGCGCGCCGAGGTCGAGCGTCGCGCAGGCCCGACCCGCTGGGGCCACGTTGCGCAGGGCGCCCCCGATCTCGCCGCAGTCGCGGGCTAGGCGGCCGCGCTCTCGTTGCCCGCTTCGAGCTGATCCATCACGGCGCGGTACTGGTCCTTCGACATCTGGAGCGCCGCGCCGATGTTGTTGAGCAGCTTCTTCTCCTCGGCCTGGAACTCGCCATCGGCGGCGGCCACGAAGAACGCGGCCTTGAGGATCATCTCCTTCGCCTGGAGGTTGAACATGCCGATGCCGGCCTTCAGGTAGTCCTGAACGGTCTGCGTGTCGGTCATCGCCTCGGCGATCTCCTCGCGCACATCGTCCTCGGACAGCTCGTCATCGGTGAGCTTCGCGTAGATGTCGCGAATCACCGCAACCTCCTCGGGATCGACGACACCATCCGCGAGACACATCTTCACCATCGTGCGCCGGATCGCGACGTGGAACACCGCTTCGAACTCCGCGGCCTCGGCGGCCGGGTCGTAGGACAGCACCTCGAGATCGTAGGTGCCGTAGCACTTGCCGCACTCGATGTACTCGCCCGCGAGATCGAGCGGAATCATCGGGATGAAGAACAGCGTGAACCAGCGGCGGACTTTTTGATGCTTGTAGGCGCTCTCGCCGCACGCCGGGCAGTGAAACCGACCCATACCGCCCACCGAGGTCATGCCCCGCGTCCCGTAGATGATGATGAAATAGAGCATCTCGATCAGCTTCTCACGGCGGCGCGCGAAAGTCTCCGTAGAGCTGGAAGCTCGCCCAGTGCCAGGGCGATGCGTAGGGGCGGTCCTTGCCCTTCTCGAGCCGCAACAAATTCAGCTTCGCGTCGCGCAGCGCATCGAGCCGATCCACCTTGCGCGCCTCGAGTGCGCGGTAGAACGTGGCCATCAGCTCGGCGGTCGAGTCATCCGAGATCTCCCACAGGCTCGCGACCACCGCCGGTGCGCCGGCCAGCGAGAAGCTGCTCGCGAGCGATACGACCTCGTCACCGGCTGAGTCACGCAGCTCGGTCGCGGTGTCACACGCCGACAGCACGACCAGATCGTTGTTGGTCCGCAGGCCCTTGAGCGCGGCAATCTCGCGCACGGTGAGCTGACCGTCGGAGAGCTTGAGGTAGCTCTTGCGCGAGTCCGCGTCGAGGATGCCGTGCGTCGCGAAGTGGAGATAGCGCGACGTGCCCGCGAGGGCGGTCACCTTCTCGACGGTACCGGTCTTCTTGTCGAGCACCTGCAAGTTGGGGACGGCCGTCTTCATGATCCGGCTCACCTCGCGCTGCGCACCCGGCAGGGTGCCGTCGGGATTGGCAATCGCGAGCATGCGGCCGGTCGAGCGCTTGCGCGCCGGCTTCATCAGCGTCTCGAGCGTCCACGTGGTCTGCACCGCGAACCGATAGTCCTCGAGGGCGTAGCGCAGCGGCTTGTTCGCGTCAGACGTGACGAGCGCATCGAACGGCACGTAGTACAGCGGCCCGAACGGCACGATGACGACCGTCTTCGCGTCCTTGAGGTGCGTCCGCAGTGGCTCGAGTAGCCAGCCCTCGAGCTTGCGCCCGAGCTGCTCCACCTTGTCGCGCTCCTTGATCCGTTCCTGCTCGGTGATCAGCGCATCGCGATACTCGTCGATCGTTCGCGCCAGATCCGTCGCGGTGACCTTTACCCGCACGATGGCCGGGTCCTTGAGCTTGGGTGAGATCACGAAGATCGTCAGCGCATCGTTCGCGACGAAGTACTGGACGACGACCGTCCCCGCCGGCAGTGCTGCGCTCCGGGCTACGAGCTCCTGCGGCGCCATCGACAGCGCCTGGAACAGCTCGCGGTGAGTGATCTTGAGCTGGAGCGCGGCGTCGTTGAGATCGCCACGCGCCTTCGCGATCTGCTCGCCGAGTGCCTTCACCTGCGCGGCGCTCTGCTTCTCCGCCGCCTTGTCCAGCTGCTTCTGCAGGCCGTTCACGCGGCCACGGGCAGCCTCGTACTTGTCCAGCAGCGCCTGCACCGCAGCGTTGGGCGACGCGACCTCGGTGGCGTCGAACGATTGCTTGAGCATCGCGTCGCGGGAGATCTCCAGGACCTCCATCGCACGGGTCGTCATGCCGAGCTTGAGTAACAGCTCGACGCTGTTGCGATAGACCTCGCGCACGCGGCCCGTGTTCATGTAGCCGGTCCGTTCGCTGTCGGCGCCCGCCGCGAGCAGCGCATTACTGAGGAAGCCCATCGCGTGCTCGTAAGCGGCGAGGGCGTCCTTGTCCTGCTTCTTCATCTCGTATGCGCGACCGAGCACGTAGTACGCGTTCCACAGCACGGTCACCGAGTCGGTCTTCTCGGCGATGGCGACGGCATCCTTGGCGCGCTTCACCGCCTCGTCGGGCTTGCCCTCGCCGAGCGCCACCAGCGCGAGCAGCCAGTTCGCGGTCGAGAGCTGCAGCCGGCGCCCGAACTTCTGCGCGAGCGCCACGCCTTCCTCGGCGGCCCTGCGCGCACCGGGGAGATCGCCGAGCTGCAGTCGAGCATCGGCGAGGCGACGCAGCGAGGTGCCACGTTCCGACACCGCAGAGCCACTCGCGCTCTGCGTGTAGAGCTCGGCTGCCTGCTCGAACGCGATCGCAGCCTTCGCCGGCAGGTGATCCGCCTCGAGCCACGCGAGACCTTCGAAGCGCCGTGCGATCGCTCGCCACGCGCTCAGACCGTATCGAGTACCGAGGTTGTAGACCTCGAGGTAACGCCCCCGCGCTGTCGGTCCGTCACCGCGCAGCATCGCAACCGCCCCGATCAGCATGGTTGCCGCCTGCTCGAACACCAGGTCACCGGCCGCTCTCGAATCCGCCAGCAGCTTCGTCGCGACTTGCTCCCCGTCCGCGATGCGATTGGCCTCGAGCGAGGTCAGCGCCAGCTCGAGACGTGCCGCACGCGCGAAGTCGGGCCGTCCGAGCCGCTCGGCGAAGTTCCACGCCATGCGTGCGTGATCGAGTGCGGCCGCGCTGTGCCCCTCGTCGCGCTCGAGCGAGGCCAGCTGGTTGTGCGCGATGTGCAGGCACCTCTCATCGTCGAGCTCGGCGCACAGCTTGCGGCTCCGCTCGAGCGCGGCGGCGAGCTCTGCGTTGGTGCCGGTCGACGCGCGGTGCGAAGCAATCTGCCGCTCGATCACCGAGACTTCCAAGACATCACCGTCGGCCAGCGCAATCGCACGTGCCTCCTCGAGGAGCTTGATCGCTTCGGGATACTTACCCTGGAAGCCGAGCGCCTCGCTACGCAGCTGACGCGCGGCTCTCCGGCCGGCGGGCGCGCCCGTGCGGTCATAAATGTCTTGAGCTGCAAGTGCGATGCGGATCGCCGTGTCGAGCTCGTTGCGGCCAAGCGCACCCCATCCGATTTGCATCTGGCCGTCGAGCGGGATCGAGGTGCGGGCGTCGTGCGCGACCGCGTCGACGGCCGGCGGGGTCGGCTGCTTCGCGAGCAACGGACCGAGCGTCGCGAGCGCGAGGTGATGGCGGCCGTCCTGGACGTGCAGCTTGGCGAGCGCGACCCGCGTCGCGTCGTCGCCTGGCTTTGCACGCACGATCTCCTGCGCCTCGAGCCGCGCGAGCAATCGCTTGCGTTGGGGCTGTGACGGCTTCGCCTCACGCCCCGCGGCCACGCGATCGCGCAGCAACACGCGCGGATCCTTGGTCGCCGCCAGCGCCCACCACGCTTCGCTACGCAATGCCGCATCCTTTGGGAGCTTTGCGATCTCGGCCTTCACCTGTTTGACGAGCCCGAGGTCCGCGAGCGCGCGCGTGAGCCGGAGGCGCTCGCGAGGCGACTTGGGATCCGCACGCAGCGCTTCCGACGCCTGCAGCCCGCGTGCGGTCGCCGTCACCGTGGCGCGCATCTCTTCGATGCTGTCGAGCTCGAGCGCGTTGCGGGCCGTCGTGTTTGCTTCCTCCCAGTCGCCTCGTGCCGCGTCGGTGCGTGCGAGCACGATGCGCGGCCAGCCATAGGTGCGCGCGGTCGCCGCCTTGGTGGCGAGCTTCTCGGCATCGCCGAGCTCGCCGCGCATGCGCGCTGCCTGCGCCAGGATCAGATTCGCGTAGAGCGGGTCGCCGCCTTTCTTGCCGAGCGCTTGCTTCGCGGTGGCCTCCGCATCGTCGAGCCGATCGGTCTCGAGCAGCGCGAACGCCAGCGCCGTGTATGCCGTCTGGTCATCCGGGGCGCGCTCGATGCGCTTTCGCATCAGCTCGATCGCGAGCTCCTGTTCGTCGTAGCGCCGCGCGCCCTCCGCCAGCTGCCGGAACACCGAGCTGGTTCGCGTGCGATCCGCGAGCCGGTCGGCGAGACCGAGCATCGCGACGATTCGCGCCCGTGCCGCAGCGATGTCGTGCTCTTCGATCTCCTCGAGCGTCCAGCGCAGCAGCAGCTCGAGCTGCTTGCCGATGGACACGCCCTCCTGGCCCTTGGCCGCGGCTTCCCGCTGCTTGGCCGTCGCCGTCTTGCCGTCGAGAACCGTGCGGTAAGCGGCGACCGCGTCGTCCCACTCCTCACGCTCGACCAGCAGCGTCGCGAGGGCCAGCTGCGCGCCGGCATCCGTCGGTGCGGTCGCGACCTTGGCCTGCGCGCGCGCCAGCTGGGTCCAGGCTGCGATCTCGGTGTCGGCGGGGAGGGTCTTCGCGAGCACCTCGAACACAGCCTTGGCGGCCGGCCAGCGCTTCATCTCCACGAGGATCAGGCCGCGCTCGCGCTGGAGCTTCACGCCGTCGAACTCGCGCTTCTCGAGCGGCGCGACGAGCGCGAGGGCCGCTTCGTTCGCGCCGAGCAGGTACAGCTCGTCCATCAGCGCGAACGCGCTACCTGTGTCGTCCGGATCGGCTGCGACAGCGCGGCGCAACAGCAGCGCACGATCGATCCTCGCGAGCGTCTCGACGGAGCCCGGCGCTTCGGCCCACTCCTTGAGCAAGGTTGCGTAGTGCGCGCGCGCATCGTCGAGCTTGCCGGCGGTGAGGGCGCCGAGCGCCTTCTTCAGCAGCGGCCGAAGCGCGAACGACCGGCGATACTTCTCGCCGCTGGGCGTACCGGCGTACACCCAGTTGATGAACATGTCCGGAATCTTCCAGCGCTGGCCCATGTACGTGAGTGCGAACGCATCGAGGTACTCGAGGAACGCCTGTATCTGGGCTCGGTCGAGCCCGTCGACGATCGCGCCGGACTTCTTGCCACGATAGAAACCGGTCGCCGGCGCATCGGGGTACGCATCGATCACGAACCGGCGCAGCCCTTTCAACTCCGCGATCATCTTGTCGAGTGCCGCGTCACTGGCCGCTCGCGACCGATCCGCGAGCAGCTGCTCGAGCGTCGTGAACGGTTGGTCGTCGACCATCGACACCAGCACGATCCCGCGCGCGAGCACGCGAGCGAGCGGAAGCAGCGCGACGTCGGGCGGCACGCTCAGTGGGAAGGACAGATAGGCGCCGACCTCGATCGGTCCAGCGATCGCCTCTGTGGTCCACGTCGTGGTGTCGTCCTTGACCTCCGCGACCCGCGCGACGGCGAGGCGCACGTCACGGTCCACCGCCACACCCGTCGTCCCTTCGTGCGCGCGCACCGGAAACACGTCGCCGACAGCGCCCATCTTGATGCCGGCCTTCGCGCCGTGCTCGATCGTGATCCGCTTGCCATCGACCTTCGTGATCCGTGCGCCGGCTTCGAGCGTCTCGGTCGCCTGCGCCCAGGACACGCGGGGCAGGAGACAGGCCGCGACGGCTACACCAACGACGAACGCGGCACGCATGGCGCCATGGTGCCACGAAAATTCCGCTATGTTTCGCGGCATGACAGCTCGTGGATGGGTCGTGGTGCTGGCGTTGACTGCGTGCGAATCGGAGACGAAGCAGAAGCCGGGCCCGCCGGCGCCCGTCGTGGCGAAGGAAGCGGCGCTCGAGATCGCGAAGCAGCCGCTGACCCCGATGGCGGCCAAGACGAACTTCCTCGAGCTCACGATCGATCTGCCGGCGGCGGCATCGATGCCGCGCAAGGGCGACACGAAGACCTCGTGGGACTTCAAGGACTCCGCGCTCGTGCTCGAGCTGACCGAGGTCAACACGATGCCGACCCAGGACGGCTGGAAGGACGGACCGCAGCCGCAGAAGCACGAGAATGTCACGCGCACGGTGACCGACGAGCCGGGCGCTTACTGGGTGTTCGACCGCAAGAACGACGCGACTGGATTTCGCGCACAGCACTGCCGCGATCTCGATCCCAAGCAGCCACCGTCGGGCATCTGCGAGGTGACCTTCAAGAGCCCGACGCCGGTCGTCGATCTCGACAAGGTGATCGCGTTCGCGTCGCGCGTGTGCCCGTCGATCAAGCTGACGAACCGCACGGTCCCGGCGCCGGCCACGGGCTCGGGAACCTAGTTACCGATCAGGATGAACGGCGCCCAGAAGAACGGGTGCTTCCACTTCGTGGTCGCGACCAGCTTGCGCTTGGCCTCGGTCAACGCGGTGGCGTAATTCGCGGCGGACTTGACGACCGGCGCGTAGAACGCCTTCATCAGCTCGACGGTCGCGAAGTCGTCGACGTCCCACAGGCTCGCGAGCATGCGACGCACGCCGGCGGTTCGCCACGCGAGGACGAGGCCCGACACCGGCTCGGCGAGCACCTCGTGGGCGCGGCCGGTCTCGCACGCGCTGAGCACGACGATCTCGGCCGAGAGCTTGAGCTCGGCGATCTCGCTCGACATCAGGAACCCGTCCTCGGTCGCGTCGGGACGCATCGACAGCGCGAGCGCCGAGTAGTCGGTCTCGAACAGGCCGTGGCTCGCGAGGTGAATGATGCGCGAGCTGCCGAGCACGCCGCTCTTCACGTTCTCCTCGGAGGCTTGATCGCGGAGCAGCACCTTGCCCTCGCCGCCAAACATCGCGCCGATCGCTTTGACCTCGGCGGCAGTGCCGGGCAGCCGCTCGAGCCCGCGCCGCTTGCCGCGTGCCTTCTTGGTGTTGCGCGCCTCGAGGTAGCGCTTCATGCCGCGCGCCTCGGCCGGCATGCCTTCCTCGGGCTTGCGCGACTTGAACGCGGCCCAGTCGTAGACCGGATCGCCGAGGCCGACCCAGGCACGCTTGCTCGCGACGGGGGGCCTGGCCTTCGAGTCCTCGAGCGCGAGCGTCGCTGATTGCGCGTAACTCACGACGTGGGTCTCGACGAGGAACTCGCCGTTGTCGGTGACGAGCGCCTCGAATGGCAGCAGCGCCAGCGCACCGTGCGGCATCACGATCACGCGCTCGTGCGCCTTGATGAGATCTTTGACCGGGGCAACGAGCTTCTTGAACAGCGCATTGGAGTCGGTGCGAACCAGGTCGAGGCTGACGTCCGGATCGATGAACGCTTCCTCGCGGAGCTTCTCGATCTCGTTGGCGAGCACCGTCGGACCGCCCTCGACGACGAATAGCCGCGCGGTGGTCTTGGTGACCGCGATCGCGACTGCCTGATCGTTGGTCATGAAGTACGCGAGCAGCATCGTCTTGCTGTCGAGCAGCTCGCGGGCGCGTTCGAGCGTTGCCGGCTGCGGCGTGCGCAGGCGCGTGATCAGCGGGTTGCGATACGCGATCGCCGCCTTGACATCGTCGAGCGCCCACAGCGCGTCGCGCCGCCGCTCGATCTGGGTGGCGTCGTTCTGGCCGGCATAGATCTGCTTGCCGAGCTCGGTGACATGCGCCTCGAGCGCCTGCTTGTCCTGTGCGAGGAGCTGCGGGACCTCGACGGAGGTCGACCATAGATTCGCGCCACCGCGCACCGCGGCATCGATCGTCGCGCGGCCGCGGGCCTTCTCCATCGCCGCGAACGCAGCAGGCACGCGCTCGGCCTCGGGCAGCTTCACGTCGAGCGCGAGAATATGGCGGTAGAGCAGCAGGGCCTCGAAGCCCGCGGCCTGCCGTGCACTCGGCACCGACGTGCTCTGCCACTCGGCCTCGGCGAACGCAACCGCGGTCTCGGCCGTCGAGATCGCCTGGCCCACATCACCGACCCGAGCGGCGCACACGCTCGCGAGCATGTTCATCGTCTTCGCGAGCCCGGCAATGCCGCGACGCTGAGCGAGCGGTTGCCCTTCGCGTGCGAGGTCGAGGCAGCGCGGATACTGGCGATCGAACAGATACGCTGCCTCGCCGCGGTAGCGCAGCAGGCGAGCACGCGGCTCCGGATCACGCGAGGTCGCGGCGAGCGCGTCGAGGGAGGAGCCGAGCGGGGCCGAGCTCTCTTGCTCGAGCGCCGTGAGATACGCGCCTGCGATCGCGGAGCGTGCCTCGCCGGTCGGATTGCCCGTGCGCGCGTGCAATGCCCGCGCACGCGCGAACAACTCGATCGCCACGTCGCGTGCGAGCAGCTTTTCGCGCACGTACGCCATCTTCTCGAGCGTCTCGGCGTCACCTTGCAGATCGCCGAGTGCGAGGACCTCCGCGTCCTCGAGTGCGTGCTGCGCTGGCGTCCATTGCGACAGGTAGGCGAACGCGTAGGCCATGTCGACCTGCGCGAACGCGCGGTCACGCGTGACGTCGAGCGACTTCGCGTTGGTCAGGCGTTTCGCGTAGGTGTCGAGCGCGTCCTGCGGGCGCGCCATCTCGATCTGCACGTCGCCCAGCTCGCGCCACAGCTCGCTCATGCCCCGCCAGTCCAGGGCGGTGCGGGCCAGCTCGAGGGAGGTCTCGATCTGGGCCACCGCCTCGGCCTGCCGGCCGAGCGCCCGCAGGACCCGCGAGCGCTGCAGCGTCGACGGCGGCGAGGCGTCCGCCGGCAGCCGGGCCAGCTCCGCCTCGAGGGTGTCGACCCGGTACGCGGAGTCGCCACGGGTGGCCGGGGTGGTACTGCCGCAGCCCGCGGCAACCGCGAGAATGAGGACCGAGCGGCAAATGGGCATCGCCAGGCAATAGTATCAATTGAGGTCGCCCGCCGTCGTCGGTAAGGTCCGGCCCAATGATATTCGTCCGGCTCCTCGTGGCTCTACTCCTCATGCTCGCGGCATGTGGCGGTCCGTTCCGGGATGCAGTGAAACGCGGCGATCAGTTTGCGAATGCCGGCATGTGGGACAAGGCGGCGGTCGAGTACCAGGCCGCGCTCAAGATCGAGCCGGGTGATACCGACACGCAGATCAAGCTGCGGAAGATGAAGGAGAAGCAGTCCGGCGAGCACCTCGCGCGCGGCAAGGCGCTGATGGCGCGCGGCGAGATCGAGGCCGGGCTCGCGGTGATCCAGAACGCCGCGAAGCTCGACCCGAACAACACCGACGCCCAGCGTACGCTCGACGAGGCGAACCAGACCGCTCTCAAGAAGGCCGAGTCGCTGCTCACGACGCCGCAGTCGCACGAGGCGTTCGTTCTCACGCAGCTCGTGCTCAAGGGCTCGCCCAACGATCCGCGCGCGAAGGCACTGGACGAACAGGTCCGCGACGCGCTCGCCGAGCAGTCCTATGGCCGCGCCGAGAAGTTTCAGGAGGACGGCAAGAAGGGCAACGCGCTGATCGAGCTCGCCGCGTGCGTGACCTACCGACCTGGATTTCGCGACGCGAAGGCGATGATCGGCGACGTGAAGTTGCAGCTCCAGAACGAGCTCACGTTCTTCGTGCTGCTCGATAAGTTCGCTTCCGGAGGCGGAGGCGAGCAGGCAATCGCGGGTCAGCTGAAGCCGGAGCTCGTGGCGCAAGCGTTCGACGAGCGGATCCCCCTTCGCGTGGTCGGCACCCTGCCGTCGAAGACCGCGCGCGGCGTTCGCGTCGGGGGGGCGCTGTCGGCCTACCGCTTCGGCCCCGCGAAGGCCGCGACGCGCAACGAGCAGTGCACGTACATCAAAGGCTACGACACGGTGCCCAACCCGCGGCGCGCCGATGCCGAGCGCCAGGTCGCGAGCGCCGAGCAGCGGCTGGCGTCCGCGCAGCGCGACGCCGATAACGAGCAGAAGGAGGTCGACCGGTACACGAAGGACGCCGACGGCCACCAGCGAGACCTGTCGAAGGCGCAGTCGGATTACGATCGCGCGCGCTCGAACTACGATCGCTGCATGAGCAGCAGCTCGAGCTCGTCGTCGTCGTCGCCGTGCAGCTCGGAGAAGAGCAGCATGGAGTCGGAGCAACGCGACGTCGATAACATCCGCAGCCGCTACGACTCGGCGCAGCGCTATGTGAGTAGCGCCCGTGACCGGCTGAATAGCGCCAACGAACGTCGCAACAGTGCGCGCCAGGACGTCGAGACGCAGAGCCGGCGCATGCGCGACGAGCCCGCGACGATCCAGGAGCCCCACCACGAGCGCGAGAACTACCAGGTCGAAATTCGCTCGATCGACGCCACGGTGACGCTCAAGCTGCGCGCCGACACCCTGCAGAACAAGACCACGCTCCTCAACGACGAGCTGTTCCCGCAGAACATTCAGCCGATCCAGGACGAAGGCTGGCTCGCCCGCCCGGCCACGTGCCCGGCGCGCGGCAAACGGCTCGCGCTGCCGAACGAAGCGGCACTGCGCGGCGAGCTCGTGAAGATGACGATCGCCACGCTGCGCGAGAAGGTGCAGACCATGTACGAGAGCTACCGGACCAAGTTCCTCGCCGACGCGCGACGGCTCGAAGCCAGCGGCGTCCCCGAGGACGCGGTCGAGTCGTACGTGCGTTACTTGCTCACGGGCATCAAGAACATCGACCCCAAGGACAGCAAGCAGATGGGCGAGTTCCTGCGCAAGACGCGCGGCTTTGGCCGCATCGATCTCCTCGGCGGCCTGTGAGCTGATGCCGATCGAGACCAAGCCCGCCGGCGATCACCGCGCGCAGATCGTGCTCGCGGCTGGCGCGGTCACCACCCTGATCGCGTTCGCGATCGTGTTCGCCCTGGCCAAGTCCGGCACGAACGTCATGGGCTGGTACGTCAACTGGATCCTGCCGGCGGGTGCGATCTTCGTCGGTGTGATCGCCGCGAGCGGCTACGCGATCGCGGCCTGGATGACCGGTCTGCGCATGACGACTCGCATGGGCTGGAGCGTGGTCGGCCAGCTCGTGCTGTCGTACTTCATCGCGCAGTACGAGTCATATCAACTGTTCGCCGCGGAGGGCCTGCAGATCGGGTTCTGGACGTACTTCGATCTCAGCACGCGTGCGTTCTCGTTCTCGGGCGATCCGCTCGGGGTGTGGGGCTACGCGTTCCGCGTGCTGGAGATCTCCGGCTTCGTCATCGGTGGCGTGGTCGTGCCGCTCGGGCTGATGGGGAAGCCGTACTGCGATCCGTGTCGCACGTACAAGCGTAGCTCCACGATCGCCATGCTCCCGGGTGGGCTGAATCCACCGAATGTCGACGAGTACTCGGACCGCGCGCAGGTATCCGTCCTCGAGATCTACGAGGCGGCGAACGCCGGTGATCGCGCACGCGTGAATGCGCTGATCGCGGAGCGTGGCCCGCTCGCCGACAAGAAGGCGACGGGCAAGCTGTCCGCGTTCACGACGATGACGCTTGCGCGCTGCCCGCGTTGCGCGCAAGGCGATCTGACCTCGAGCGTCACCCGCCACCACGGCGGAAACGGCTTCACGTTCGAGCCGCTCGGCGGCATCGGTCTACCGAGCGAGACCGTCAAGCAGCTGTTCGATTAGCGGGCGAACAGGCCGAGCTGGCCGGGCTCGCCGAACCAGCCGTCGGTCTCGGCACCGAGGACGTTCGCGACGGCCTGCGCGATTGGCATCAGCTGGCGATCGCGGTAGTGCGCGTAGTCGAGCGCAGCCGTGGTTCGCGCTTCGAGCGGTTCGGCTCCGGCGCGCGTCATCACGTACTCGATCGGTCCACCGCGATCGGCCCAGCCGAGCATGCGCGCGGCGCGGACCTGCGGCGTCTCGCTCTCGTACTCCGAAGCCGGGCGACGAAGCACCTTGCGATACGTGAGCTCGGCGTCGAGGTCGCCGCGCGCGAGCTGGGCCGCGATGTCGGCGCAGAATGCACGCAACGCGAGCAGGTCATCACCGGCGAACACGCGGCTCATCAGCTCGACCTGGAAGCGCCGCGCGAGCGGGGTGAAGTCACTGCGTGCGGCCTCCATGCCGCGCACCTCGACCTCGGTTGCGCCGGTGGCGTCGAGCTTCAACCCGGCGTAGCCCTTGCCACGGCCGCGCCCGTCGGAGTCGCCGCGCAGTCGTGCGATCAAGAAGCGGCGGTAGACCTTGTCGCAGCGAATGCGCAGGTGGGACTCGACGCCGAAGCCGTCGGCGATGTCTGCGGCGAGATACGCGTTGAGGTCGTCGGACAGCGACGTCGCGAGACGAATGAACCCCGCGTGATCGGTGGTGTCGCCTTCGCCCGACTGCACGAACACGGAGTCGGTGTCGCCATACAGCACGTGGTGACCGCGCGCCTCGAACCAGTCGCGCGCGGCGGTCAGGAAGCGCTTGCCGAACGACGTGATCGCGCCGGCGAGCTCGGTACGCCCATATCTGCAGCCGCTCGAGCCGAGCACGCCGTAGAACGAGTTCTGCAGGATCTTGTAGACGTAGGCGGCCGTCTCGTCGCCGGCAGCCTGCGCAGCCTCGCGCTCGCGCGTGTAGGCGGTCAGGATCCTCGGCAGGATGCCTTCGGTACGATCGAAGCGCGCACCGTTGGGCGCGACGATATCGGTCGCACGCGGCCGCGAGCTCGCGCGGGTGTGGGCGAGCGGATCGATGTGGAACGTCCGCATCAGTGACGGGTACAGGCTGCGAAAGTCGAACACGAGCACGTTCGAGAACAGCCCGGCTTCGGCCTCGAGCACGGTGCCTCCGGCTGCGCCGTCGGCTGCCTGATCGCGACGCGGTGGCTGCAAGATGTTGCGCGTGCGCAGCGCGGCACCGTAGACGCGCTCGAATGTAGGGATGCTCGTCCAGGCAAGGTCGAGGGACACACCCGTCAGTGCGGCGCGGCGCACCGTGAGCGCATCGAGGCCGGTGACGCGCAGGATCTCGAGCACGAGCTCCGAGTCGCGCAGGCAGTAGGCGCAGAACGCCGCGGGCTCGTCGAGGCGCATGCGATCCAGCTCGTCGAGCTTGGCGGTACCGCGCAGCTGCACGGTCTTGCGCTCGCCGAGTAGCGTGTGCGCGACGCCATCGAGTGTCTGATCCTCGACGCGCTCGCCCGACGCGCGCACGAGCCGCATCGCGTCGACGACCGCGCGACCGGTGACCTCGATCGACAGCCGGCCGTTCTTGCGCTCGCGGACCTCGGTCGTTCCCGGGACGCGCCCGATGTCGAACGCGACGCGGTGGGCGGCAAACCGGCGCGCGAGCACCGCGAGATCGAAGTCGATCACGTTCCAGCCGGTGAGCACGTCGGGATCGCGGGCACGGATCCGGTCCGCGAGTGCGACGAGCAGCTCGCGCTCGGTCGTGAAGCACGTCACCGTCGGTGCTGCGACCTCGCCGACGAACAGCACCTCGCCCGGTCCACCGGTACCGGCGAGCGAGACCGCAACGACCGACTCGTCGCGCAGCGTCTCGATGTCGAGCGCGAGCCACGCGAGCGCCGGGACCGCCGTGGCGGGCCGAAGCTCGGGTGCGACAAACACGCGGTCGACCCGCCGGCCTGGTGTCGCCTCGCCATACAGCTCGACGGGGCCGGTCACACCGAGTGCGAGCAGCGCATCGGCTGCGCGCGACCACTCGACATGCGACACGGTGACCCCGGCTGCGGTGATCCGTCGCTCGGCATCGTCGGGACGGCCGTGCGCGAGCTCGATCCGCGCGAGTGCTTGGCCCTCGAACGTCGCCCATGGTTCGCTGGCAAGCCGAGCGCCGTGCGAGTGCGCGACCGCCGCGTGTGCGCGCTCAGCGTGCGAAGCCGTGACGTAGATTGCGGGCGTTGCGGCCGGCATCACGAGGGCGAAGCTCTTGCCGTCGGCGAGCCGTCCGGTCGCGAACATCCGGCGCGCCATCGGGCTCGTGGCGCGCTCGTCCCACGCCGAGACGATGAAGCCGACCGCGGGCTCCGCGACGGAACGCATTCGTCGCAACCGTATCATCTCGCGTGAATCGTGGTTCGGATCGGGCGGCGTCGCTCGATCGCGCTCGGTCACATGCCGGCGGCCGGTTCGCCGCAGGCAGGGCTGAGGTAGCCTGCAGCTCATGTCCGCCGCGGCGCGCCTCGAGCAGCTCCTCACCAGTCTTGAAGGCTTTGGATTCGAGATCGCTCATCGCGAGCCCGAACAGGCGGTGGTGCGCCGGACCGACGATGACGCGACGTACACGCTGACCGCCGACGACAGCTGGGTCGCCGCGATGCAGATGATCCTCGAGGCGGGCGAGCTGACCGTCTCGAAGCACGCGCCGGCCGCGATGCGCTTCGCGCTCGAGCTGCACGGCCGCTACCTCGGCTGCCGGTTCGGGTTCGACGAGGACGAGAACCTGTGTGCTCAGTACGACATCTATCCGGACATGTCCGCCGAGCATGTCGCGCTCGCGCTGACGCAGATGGCCTACGTGGCGGCGAGCACCGCGCCGCTGTTCGAGCTCGTGCTCGCCGGCGGCAGCGTCGATGATCGCCTGATCGAGCGCGCCTTCGCGGGCGAGGGCTCTGACGAGGACGAGCTGGAGAACTAGTACCTCGCCGCAGAGGTTTTGATCGGTGTGCGCCAGATGAAGACGGACAAGGAGGATGGATGGAGAGCTGAAACCTTGTGCAGTGCCCCAGCAGGAGATGGACCTGCCCGGCAAGGAGTAGCGATCCAGCCGGTACC
>JBBQFU010000132.1:0-23763 GCA_038322185.1 Haliangiales bacterium | reverse complement strand
GCATCATGCCCAGGTCTGCGTGATCGGCGCCGGGGTGCGCCGCGACCTGTTCGGTGCCGACATCGCGGTCGGCCGCGACCTCAAGATCAACGACCTGTGGTGCGAGGTGATCGGCGTGCTCGCGGCCGAGCCCGGCGCCGTGACGGCCGTGCAAGGCGTCGCCGTGTCCTCGACCGAGCGCGAGATCTACATGCCGTTCACCACGGCGCTACGCAAGCTCGACCGCGATCCGATGAAGGCCGCGCTCGGCGAGATCGTCGTGCGACTCGAGCCCAACGCGCCCTCCGGCGAGACCGGCGCCGTGATCGGCACCCTGCTCGACCGCCTTCACAGCGGCACGCGCGACTACGACATCATCGTGCCCGAGGCCTTGCTCCGGCACAGCCAGCAGACCCAGCAGCTGTTCAACCTCGTGATGGGCCTCATCGCCGGCATCTCGCTGCTCGTCGGTGGCATCGGCATCATGAACATCATGCTCGCCTCCGTCCTCGAGCAGACGCGCGAGATTGGGGTGCGCCGTGCTGTCGGTGCTCGCCGCGCCGACATCCGGTTCCAGTTCCTGGTCACCGCCTTCTCGCTCTCGCTGCTCGGTGGTATCGCCGGCATCGGCCTGGGCCTCGCGATCGCACGCGGTGTCGCCACCTACGCGTCGTGGCCCACGGTCGTCACCTCGTTCTCGATCGCCCTCTCGCTCGGCGTCTCGGTCGTGGTCGGTGTCGTGTCCGGCATGTACCCGGCCGTACGCGCGGCGCGCCTGGATACGATCCCGGCGCTGCACGCGGAATCGGGTCACACTCAAGTTCACAACTTGGGGCGCATTGCCCCAAGTTGTGAACTTGTGTCTGACCCTATTTCACGTCGAGCTGGATGTGCCGGTGGGCGAGCAGCTGGCCGGTCGCGCGCGCAAGCGACGTCGCCGCCTTGGTGTGACCGACCACCGCATCGAGCTCGGAGAACTGCGCCGCGGCGAGCTCTTCCTGGCGCTGCGCGACGACGAAGTTCGATGAGGTGCCGTTGAGGAACTTGCGCTGCTCGACATCGAGGCTCTTCTCGGCGAGCTCGCGGAATTTGGCGGCGGCGGCGACCTGGCGAGCGGCGATGCGCTGGTTGCGCTCGGCATCGCGCACGGAGAGGAAGATCTCCTGGACCAGCTGTTCGCGGCGCGCGGTGGTCATCGCCTGGCGCTCACGTTCGATCTCGGCCGCGGCACCCGAGGCGCGCCGCAGCGGGGTCCACGCGAAGTTGAGGAACAGGGTCCAGCCGCGGGCCTCGACGCTGCCGAGCTGGCCGAGCGCGGGTGCGTAGCGTTCGTCCTGGCCGATGATGGTGCCGACGAGGCTGAGGTCGATCTGCGGCAGCTTGTCGTTCTCGGCCTTGCGCAGCGCGAGCGTGGCCGCGCGCATGTCGACGTCGATCTGCGCGAGCTCGGGGCGATGAGATGTCGCGGTGGTCATCGCCTCGTCGACACCGAGGGTGGCCGGGATGAACCTCGGGATGTCGATCGGCAGGATCGCGCGTGCCCACTGGTCGCGCGGCAGGTTCACGATGCCGCGCAGGGCGTCCGATGCCACCCCGATCTCGGCCTCGGCTTGCAGCAGCTGGAGCTGGCGCTGGGCGAGCGTGCTCTCGGCCGACAGCAGATCCGAGGGCGGCAGCACGCCGGAGTCGATCTGGCGGCGCGTGAGCGACAGCTGCGCCGACGCACGCTCGAGCGACAGCCGGCCGAGCTCGTAGCGATACAGCGCGCGCACGACGTCCCAGTACGCGGCCTCGGCGCGCACGACGACATCGATGACGACGATCGCGAGCTGGCGCTTCTCGCGCTCGCTGCCGAGCTGCGCTTGAAGCACCGTGTAGCTCTGGAGATCGAGGTCAGTCGAGAAGCCGCGCAGGAGCGGCTGGGTCACGCCGAGCGACAGCGACGAACGGTAGTTCAGCGGCGCGACGGCGGTGCCGAGCGTCGAGGTCGAACGCGTGGTGATGAAGTCGAGTGACAGCTGCGTGCCGGTCGACAGGCGCTGGCCCACACCGAGGCGCCAGCGATCGTCGGCCGCCTCGAAGATCTGGCCGGCCATCCCCTCCTGGAACGTGCTCGGCGGCGTGCGCGAGCTACCGTGCGCATAGGACAGCTCGAGGTTCGGTTCGAACAGGCCCTCCGCCACGGTGACGCTGAGGTTCGAGATCCGCAGCGTGCGTCGCTCGAGCGCAACACCGAGGTTCTGCTTCACCGCGAGCTGCAGGGTCTCGGCGAGGTCGAGGCGCCAGACCGCGCCTGGATCTACGCCGGCCGGCAGCGGTGGCGTCGCCGACAGGAAATCGGGCGGCACGTATGCCACCGGCTCGTCGGCGCTCGCGACGGAAACCGAGAGCAAGCCGCATAGCACCACACACCGGCTAGCACGCATCAACGGCATGATAGCCATGCTCGGACGCGCCCCGGCGACTGCGCGCCAGCTACTTTGCGACGGGCACGCCGTAGAGGTCGTGCATGAGCGGGGCGCCAAGGCCGAGCTTGTCGAGGTCCGGCTTGATCTTCGACAGGTCGCCGACGATCGCGAAGACCATGCTCTTCGACGGGACCACCTTCGCGGCCGCCTTGACGTCTTTCGCGGTGATCCGGCGGATCGCTGCGGCGTAGCCCGCGTACCAGTTGTCGGGCAGGCCGAGGTGCACGAGGTCCGCGATCGACGCGGCGGTCGCTGCATTGGTCTCGAACTGCGCCGGCAGCGCGCGGATCAAGTTCTGCTTCGACTTGTCGAGCTCCTCGGGCGGAACGTCGGTCGTCGCGAGCGTGTCGAGCATCTTCGTGATCTCGGAGAGGCCGGTGCCGGTCTCCTTTGTCACGATCGCGGTGCCGATCACGAACGGGCCCGTCGCGACGCGATACTCGAAGCTCGAGCGCACGCCGTAGGTGATGCCGAGCTGCTCGCGCAGGCGCTGGTTGAGACGGCTGGTGAAGCCACCGCCGAGCGTGCTTGCGAGGACTTCGACCGCGTAGTAGCGCTTGTCCTTGCGATCGACGAGCAACAGCCGCTTGTCGACAGCCTGCGCCTTGGCGACGGCCTTGACCGGCTTCTTCGCGCCAGGCTGCTTCCACGCGCCGAGCGTGGTCTCGAGCTTCGCGCGCAGCGCCTTCGCGTTGAAGTCACCGACGACGACGAGCGTCGCGACAGACGGGTTCCAGTGCTCCTTGTAGAAGGTCTGGAGGTCCGCGATCGCGATGTCCTTGAAGGTCTCGCGCGTGCCGCCGGTCGGGTGACCGTAGGCCGAGTCGCGGCCGTACAGCGCCGCATCGAGCATGATGCGCGCGACCTCGCGAGGACGATCGCGGCGCAGCTCGAGCGACGTCATGCGATCGCCGCGGACGCGATCGAACTCCTTCGGATCGAACGTCGGCTGGGTCACGATCTTGCCAACGAGCTCGAGCGTCGCGTCGAGCGTCTTGGTCAGCGTGGACACGGCGACGTAGGCGTCGTCGGAATCGACGGCCATCGTGATCGAGGCGCCGAGGCGATCGGTCTCCTCCGACAGCGCGATCGGCGACATGCCGCCCGCGCCCTCGTCGAGCATGTCGGCCGTGAACGAGGCGACGCCGGCCTTCGCCGCCGGATCCGCTGCGCCACCAGCGCCGGGCACCAGCAGCTGCATCGACACGATCGGCAGCGCGTGATTCTCGACGAGCAGCAGCGCCATGCCGTTCTTGAGCTTGCTGCGCTTGACCACCGGCGGCTTGAACGTGGGCTCCTTGGTCGGCTTGGGGATCGCCTTCCAGTCCTTGATCGGCGACTTGTCGAATGGTGCCTGCGCGTGCGCCGGCGAGGCGACGATACCGAGCGTTGCAATGAGCAGAAGGCTACGCATCACTTCACGACTTTCTTGCCCGGGCTGATGGTCAGCACGATGCGAGCGTTCGGCTTGAGAAACTTGGCGACGCCGTCCCTCACCTGCGCGGCCGTCACGGCGCGATAGCGCGCGAGGTCCTTGGCGAAGAAGTCGGGGTCCTTGGTCATCACGTCGTACTCGGCGAGCTTGATCGCGCGCTGCAGCGTGGGCTCGAGGCCGTTGAGGAACGAGGCCTCGTAGGCGTTCTGCGCGCGCTCGAGCTCCTTGGCGTCGGGTGCGGTCTTCGCGAGCCTCTCGACCTCCTCGCCGATCTCCTTGATCAGGCGCTTCGGATCGACGCCCGGCTTGGCGGTCGCGACGATGCGGCACTCGCCACCGATCTCCTCGGCGTTGCAGTAGGCGCGAACGTCCTGCGCGATCTTCTCGTCGTACACGAGGCGCTTGTAGAGCCGGCTCGACTTGCCGTCGCCGAGCAGCACACTCGCGATGTCCAGCGCTGGCTGTTCGGCCGAGTACGCCGTGGGGCCGCGCCACGACAGGTGAACGCGCGGGACCTGGACGTCATCGGTCGTGTTGATCACGATCTCCTTCGTGATCGGTGCCGGCGTCTTGTACTGCGGGCGCTTCGGATCGGCGCCCTTGGGCAGCCAGCCAAAGTACTTCTCGACGAGCTTCTTGACGTTATCGGGCTTCACGTCGCCCGCGATCACCATCGTCGCGTTGTTCGGGATGTAGTACTGCTTGAAGAACGCCGACACGTCCGGGACGCTCGCTGCGTTGAGGTCGGCCGGGTAACCGATGGTCGACCAGTGATAGCCGTGGTCCTTCGGCCACAGGTTCTCCTGGATCCACAGCTCGGCCATTCCGTACGGCTGGTTCTCGTAGCTCTGGCGGCGCTCGTTGAGCACGACGTCGCGCTGGTTATCGAGCTTGGGCTTGTCGAACGTGTCGAGCAGGCCGCCAAGGCGATCGGCGTCGATCCACAGCATCTGCTCGAGGAAGTTCGAGTTGCCGACGTTCTGGTACACGGTCATGTCACTCGACGTGAATGCGTTCGACCAGCCGCCGGCTGCCTCGAGCAGACGATCCATCAGGCCGTCTTCGAGGTGCGCCGAGCCCTTGAACATCAGGTGCTCGAACAGGTGCGCGAAGCCGGTACGCTTCGCGAGCTCGTCCTTCGAGCCGACCTTGAACCAGGTCACGGCGTATGCCGTCGGCGCCTTGTGATCCTCGATCACGTAGACCCTCAGGCCGTTCGCGAGCTCGAACTTCGTGTAGTTGATCTTGGGCTCGTCGGCGATCGCTATGTTCGACAGCGCACCGACGAGGACGAGTGACGAGAGCCATCGCATGGCGCGGACGCTAACACGGGGCCTTGGGGCGACACTCACACTGTCGCAGTGTCGCATTCGCTCGCCGTGCCCGACCGCGCGGCGGTCGCCCGCGCAACTCTACGATCCCACGTGGTGCCTGCCCCCGGCCGGCCGGAGCACGCGCCTTGCAATGCTCGGCGCCCAGTGTTGCTCCTCGCCCGCCTCGAGCACGAGACCCGCGCCTACCACCGCGATGCTGACCAGCCCTGGCTCGGCCTCCTATCCCACGAGGTGACGCGAAGTCGCTACGCTGCGCAGCTTGCCCGTGCCTACGGACTCGCCGCGCCGCTCGAGAATGCGCAGGCCTTGACGCGCCAGCTCACTGTATCGATCACCGGTCGCGCCCACGCGCGGCTGCTCGCGCACGACCTGTTCGCGCTCGACTACGGTTCGCTTCGCTACCTCCCCCACGCCGAGATCCCCGCGTTCACCAACGTCGTCACCGCGGCCGGCTGGCTCTACGCGATCGAGCGCAGTGCGCGGCTCTACCCGATGATCGCGGGCCACGTGCTCGAGCGATTGCCGCACCTGTCCAACGCATGCTCGTTTCTCGATGACCCGCGTGCCGAGTTGCGATGGAGTCGCATCGGCGCCGCGCTCGAGAACATCGCCCATACCCCGCTGATGGCATCCCAGATCGTCGAGTCGGCGCATGTCGCCTTCCGCTCGATCACCGCGTGGTACGCGGCGCACGTCGAGCTGCGCCAGGCGGTCTGATCACTCGTCGAGCTCGGCGATAGTCCGCGGTCCACCGCATGCGGATATGGTCTCCAGGGCCTCCCAGAGGCGCAAGGGCTGCGTTTACGCGACCCTGGCCCTACATTGTGTTGCGTTGCCGAGGCCGACCGATTAGGGTCCCGGCCCTTGTCGTTCTCCTCTGCAAATCCCGCCCTTCGACGCGCGCTCGCCGCCCGTAATTACGCCGAGGCGACCACCGTCCAGGCGCAGGTTCTTGCCGCCGAAGCCGACCGCGACCTCCTGGTCTCGGCACAGACTGGCTCCGGCAAGACCGTCGCGTTCGGCCTCGCGCTCGCACCGCGCTTGCTCGGTGAGACCGAGCGATTCGACAAGCCCGGCGCACCGCGCGCGCTCGTCGTCACCCCGACGCGCGAGCTCGCACTGCAAGTTCACCGCGAGCTGACCTGGCTCTATGCCGAGACCGGCGCGCGCCTCACCACCTGCGTCGGTGGCATGGATCCGCGGCACGAGCGCAACGCGCTCCATCACGGCGTCCACATCGTGATCGGCACGCCCGGCCGCCTCTGCGATCACCTCGAGCGTGGCGCGCTGTCGCTCGCTCGCATCGAAGCTGTTGTCCTCGACGAGGCCGACGAGATGCTAGACATGGGGTTCCGCGAGGACCTCGAGCGCCTGCTTGACGCGATGCCGCCCGAGCGGCGAACGCTCATGTTCTCGGCGACCATTCCTGGCGGCATCGCCACGATGGCGAAGCGCTACCAGAAGAAGGCGCTGCGCATCGCGGCGACCGGTGAAGGTGGCACCCATCGCGACATCGAGTACCACGCCATCCCGGTGCTCCCCCGCGAGCGTGACCTCGCCGTCGTCAACTTGCTCCGCTATCACGACCCACCCGGCGCACTCGTGTTCTGCGCCACGCGCGACGGTGTCACGCACCTCGCAGCCAACCTCAACGAGCGTGGCTTCTCCGTCGCCGCACTCTCGGGCGAGCTCTCGCAGCGTGAGCGCAACCAGGCCTTGCAAGCGCTCCGCGATGGTCGTGCGCGCGTGTGCGTGGCCACCGATGTCGCAGCGCGCGGTCTCGATCTGCCGGACCTCGGCCTCGTGATCCACGCCGACCTGCCGCAGAACGGCCAGGCACTCGTGCACCGCAGCGGTCGCACCGGCCGCGCGGGCAAGCATGGTCTCGCGATCGTACTGGTACCCGACAAGGCACGCCGCTTCGTGGAGCGCCTGCTCCACTCCGCGCGCATCGAACCGTCGTGGCGTCCGCCCCCGTCGGCTGACGACATCCGCATCAAGGATCAGGACAACCTGGTCCTCGAGATCCGTGGCCTCGCCGACGAGGTGACCGACGAGGATCGCGCGGTCGCGACCAAGCTGCTGACCGATCGCCCCGCCGCCGACCTCGTCGCCGCGCTCGTCCGCCTGCGCCGCGAGGCACGCCCCGCCCCCGAGGAGGTGACCAACGTCATGGCGCCTCCGCCGCGTCGCAACGAGCGCGCCCCGGTGCGCGGATTCGGTGATCGAAGTACGCCGCCGTCGCGAGATCCTCGCGAGCGTCGCTACGAGGACAAGGGCAACTCCGACGGTGATGACCGCCGCAAGACCAAGGCCGCTGCCAGCGCCCCGACCTCCGACCGCACCGTGCGTCCGCAAGGCCGCGTCACGCCGGCCGAGCGCACGAATCCGACCGAGACCACCGAGCGTCCGGCGCGCGGACCTTCGCGTGGTGAGGAGGGCCGTTGGTTCACCGTCAACGTCGGCCGCTCCAAGAATGCCGACCCGAAGTGGCTCATTCCGCTGCTGTGCCGGCGCGGCAACGTGACCAAGAAGTCGATCGGCAAGATTCAGGTGCTGATGCGGGAGACCCGCGTCGAGATCGCACCCGACGCGGCCGATGCATTTGCGGTGGCGATCCAGCGGCCCGACGAGAAGGATCGCAACATCCACATCGAGCCCGTCGACGGGTAGCGCTCGCGCTCCTCACCGCGCTCGTGGCGCGCTGCTCGTGGCGTGACGTCACTCCTTCGGGATCGCGTCGAGCTCTTGCCAGCGCGTGAACAGCCGCTCGACGTCGGCACGCGCCGCCTCGAGCTGCGCCATGAGGCCCTGGACCTCGCTACCGCGATCTTTGAACAGCGCCGGATCCTGCACGGCGGCCTCGAGCGTCGTGACCTTGAGCTCGGCTGCGGCGATCGCTTCTTCCATGCCCGCCAGCTCCGCCTTCTCCTTGAACGTCAGCTTGCGGGGCTTGCTCGTCGGCCCACGCACCACGGGCGCCGGTGCAGCCGCGACAGGGGGCGGCACGGTCTTGCCGCTCGCACGCGCGGCCTTGAGCTGCTCGGTGCGGCGCTCGACGTAGAACGAGTAGCTGCCCTCGTAGAACGTGCACTCGCCGTCGCCCTCGAACGCCAGGATGCCGGTCGCCACGCGGTCGAGGAACCAGCGATCGTGCGAGACGATCAGCGCGCAGCCGCCGAAGTTGATCAATCCCTGCTCGAGCGCGCCGAGCGTGGGCAGATCGAGATCGTTGGTCGGCTCGTCGAGCACCAGCAGATTACCGCCGCGTCGCAACAGCCGCGCGAGCTGCACGCGATTGCGCTCGCCGCCCGAGAGCTGGCCGATCTTGGTATCGGTGACGTTGTCGGGGAACGCGAGCATGCGCAGGAAGCTCTTCACGTGCACGCGACCCTGCGACGGGAGATCGACGTAGTCGTAGCCGTCGCCGACTTCCTCGAGCACGGTGAGCTCGTCGCGCAGCTCGCTGCGGGCTTGCTCGAAGTACGCGGGCTTGGTGTTGACGCCGACGGTGACCTTGCCGGTGTCGGGTGGCTCGAGCCCGAGGATCGTCTTGATGAGCGTGGTCTTGCCGGCACCGTTCGGGCCGACGATGCCGACGCGATCGCCGGGCTTCATCACGAGCGTGAGGTCCTTGAACAGCTGCTTGCCGCCGAGCGTGCGCGAGACCTTGTCGAGCTCGACGATCGTGCCGCCGAGGCGCGGCCCCGACGGCAACTCGAGTTGCATCGTTGATCCGCGCTGCTCGTCGACCGTCGGTGCGGCCGCGACCGCGGCATCGAAGCGATCGATGCGCGCCTTCGCTTTGACGCTGCGTGCCTTCGGCGCCCGGCGAATCCAGTCGATCTCGCGGCGGATGAACGATGACCGTTGATGCTCGGATTCCGCTTCGATCGAGAGGCGCTCGGCCTGCGCGAACAGAAAATCCTCGTAGTTGCCCTCGTAGCCGTAGGCCTTGCCGCGATCGATCTCGATGATGCGGGTCGCGACTCGATCGAGGAAATATCGATCGTGCGTGACCACGATCAGCGCGCCTTGCCACGCAGCGAGGCGCGTCTCGAGCCACTCGATCGTGCGTGCGTCGAGGTGGTTGGTCGGTTCGTCGAGCGCGAGAACCTCGGGCTTGCCGAGCAGCGCATGCGCAAGCGCGACGCGGCGCCGCTCGCCGATCGACAGCTCGTCGATGATCCGCTCGAGCGCCGGTAATCGCAGCGCCGCCGCGACGGTGTGGATCTCGTGTTCGGGAACTTCCTCGCGCGCGAGGAACCCGCCGATCGTCGACTCGAGCGGCAGCGCCGGCTCCTGCGCCACGTACTCGAGCTCGAGCCCGCGGCGCCACGTGATGAGCCCTTCGTCGGGCGAGAGCGTCGGATCTTCTTCGCCAGCGATCGCGCCGTGCACCATCATCTTGAGCAGCGTCGACTTGCCCGCGCCGTTGGCGCCGATGAGTCCGATGCGGTCGCGGTCGTGAACGGCGAAGGATGCTCCGGCGAGCACGCGGCGGCTGCCAAAGCGCTTGTGAAGGTCCTGAACGGTGACGACAGCCGACACGGGCCCGGTTTATATCTCTTCGAAATCGCTACGGGAAGCTCCGGGCCTCACCCTGTCAGCAGGTAGAGGGCGGCCCCCTGCGCAAATCCAGCACCGGGGAGTATACCGCCCGGCACATGGTCACGCGCATCCTCGCTGTTGACGACGATGAGCTGCAGCTGCGCGCCCTCCGTCGGGGAGCGCGCAATGACCCTCGCGTCGAGCTGTCCGCGGTCAATAACGCGGCCGACGCACTGCTGTTGATCGCCATCCGCTGCCCCGAGCTGGTCGTCGTCGACGTCTTCATGCCCGAGATCGACGGTATCGAGCTGTGCCGTCGCATCACCTCCGATCCGAATACGCGTCACCTGCCGGTGATTCTTGCAAGCGTGGAGATGTGCCCGGAGCTCGAAGCCCTGGCATTCGCCGCGGGGGCCGCCGGCGCGATCAGCAAACCGGTGACGTTCGAAAAGTTGATCGGCCCCCCTACACACCTGCAAGCCGCGGCCGATGCCCTCGCTGTGATGCAAGAAACCACACGCGGTGCTGACCTGCTCGTCTCTATGCTGAAGGGCGCCGGTGTAGACGTCGTCTTCGGCCTTCCCGGCGGCGCGATCTCGCCGGTCCACGATGCCCTGCTCGACCAAGACATCCGGGTGATCACGACCAAGCACGAGGCCAACGCGATGTTCGCCGCCGCGGGCTATGCGCAGACCTCCGGCAAGCTCGGTGTCGTCGCGGTGACCTCGGGTCCCGGCGCGTTGAACTGCATGACCGGTCTCGCCTCGGCCTTCTGCGACAACCTCCCGATCCTGCTCCTCGTGGGCGACGTCCCGCGCAAGGCGCAGGGCCGCGGCGTCCTCCAGGATTCGTCGGCGCACGGCCTCCAGATCGTCGAGATGTCGCGGCACATCTCCAAGCTCGCCGCCGAGGTTGCCTCGCCGAGCCAGCTGCCGCACATGCTCCGGCGCGCGATCCAGACCGCGCTGTCCGGCCGCAAGGGCCCGGTCGTCCTCACCCTGCCGATCGACATCATGACGGCGCAGGTCACCGCACCGCGCGTCGGCGGGTCGATCACGATGGGCGGCCTCGTCGCCGGAGAGACCCTCGACGAGATCGCCGAGCTCCTCCTCGGTGCCGAGCGCCCGCTCATCCTCGCCGGCAGCGGCGTCCGCGGTCATGGTGCGCCCGCCAAGCTCCTCGCCGTCGCCGAGCGCTTCGGCTGCCCGATCGCCACCACGCCGAAGGCCAAGGGCGTGTTCCCGGAAAATCACCACCTCTCGCTCGGCGTGCTCGGCCTCGGCGGGCACCGCTCGGCTCGCAGCTACATCGATGGCGGCGCCGATGTGGTGCTCGCTATTGGAACCTCCCTCGGCGATATGGCCACTGATGGGTTCGCGCCGTCGCTACAGGCCACCCGCGCCCTCATTCACGTCGACATCGACGCCCGCCAGATCGGCAAGAGCTACACACCGACCCACGCGATCGTCGCGTCGGCCGCCGAGCTGCTCGGTGGTCTGTCCGAGCGCCGCACCGACTTCACCCCGCGCAAGCGCGCACTGCACACCGGTGTCGATCGCCACGTGCTGCCGAGCAGCACCAAGCCCGACCGCATCGGATCGCATGACGCGATCACCGAGCTGCAGTCACTACTGCCCAAGGACACGATCTACACGATCGACTCGGGGGAGCACTTCCTCTACGCCGTCCAGTACCTCGAGATCAACCAGCCCGACGCGTTCGTCGTGATGACCGGCCTGGGCTCGATGGGCCAGTCGATCGGCGCCGCCATCGGTGCCGCCCTCGCGCATCCGGGCCGCTCGGTCGCCGCGATCTGTGGCGATGGCTGCTTCGCGATGAACGCCTTCGAGATCGCCACGGCCGTGCAGGAGAACATCCCGCTCCGGGTGTTCGTGTTCAACGATGAGCGCCTCGGCATGGTCGAGAACGGTCACGAGAAGGTCTACGGTCGCCGGCCGCGTTACTCGACGGGCCCGCTCGACATCTGCTCGATCGCCCGCGGCCTCGGCGCCGCCGCGATCCGCATCGATCAGACTGGCCAGCTCGACGCGACGCTCCTCGAATGCCCGGGACCGCTCGTGATCGAAGTGCGCGTCGACGCCGACATCCTCATTCCGAAGGTCGACCGCGTCGCCGCCATGGCCACCGACACGCAACCCGCACGCAACATTGCCGCCGCGCCCGCCCCGGCGGTGGCGGCTCGCATCGTCGCCAACGACCATGCCGCTACCCGCCCCAAACTTCTCCGCGTCGTTAACTGAGGACCCCGGCCATGGAAAAGAACACGTACACCACGTCGAGCTACATCGGCGCGCCCATCGCCGCCGTTCGCAGCTACCTCACCGACGGGATGAACCTGAACGAGTACACTTTGTTCAGCCGGATGACCGAGCAGGTCGACGACACGACCTGGCTGGGGACCGCGTCGGGCTACCAGAACGGGCTTTACTACCACGTGAAGTACCGCGACCTCGCGGGCATCCAGATCGTGGAGTGGCACTGCGGGACCGAGCTCGGCAAGTACTACCACGTGTACCCGATGCTCCTGATCTCGCCGCAGTACCTCGGCAGCAGCGAGCCCGGCACCTACTACCACTGGATCAGCTTCGTCGATCCCGAGCGCGCGACGGCGATGATCGAGCAGGGACTTCCGACGGTGCATCGCTCGGAGGCACGATCGCTCAAGGCGCACCTCGAGCGTCGTCAGGGACACAAGGGCCCGTCGAAGGGCGCCCAGGATCTCGCCGCGCACACGATCTACGTCGATGCGCCCGTGGACTCGGCGGTCGCGTACCTCAGCGATCCGGCGAATGCGCCGGTGTGGGGGTACATGCTCCGTGAAGACGGTAAAGCCCTCCTGGATGCCTACGATCACCCCTGCACGATCAAGCTAACCCACCACGACCTCGGCAAGTACCACCTGATCGAGCACGACACCCACTACACAACGGGCGAAGTTGTCCGAACCCCCATGTTGGTGATTCCGGCCAGCTACGCCTTCGCCCAGCCAAACGCGACGGGCTTCGTGCTCCATCGAGTCTCGTCGTGGCCGCTCGTAGGGGAACGTCCCATCGGCAAGTCTTCGCCGGACGACTACAATACCGAGCTGATCAACACCAAGCGGATCATCGAGGGCAACGCGGGTAACCTGGACGCGTACGCACGCGGCTGTAGCTACATACCGCTGAAACGTTCATGACGAATGCGTGAGGTCTCCTGTCGAGCACTCGGTGTCCTGCTGCATGCGGCAACGCAACGCGGCGCACACGCGGAGAGCACGTTGCTCGCGGGAATACCTCACGACCTCGCATTCCTGAAGAGCTCCAAGAACCGCGTCGACTGGGATGTCTGGTGCCTGCTGCTGCAGAACGCCGGTTCGATGTGGTCGCTCGAGGAGTTGAGCGATCTCAACGAAGCGTTCACGCGCTCGCCGATGTTCTCGTACGTCGGCGTCATCGCCCGCCTGCTGTTCACCTCGCGCGATCTGTTTGACTGGATCTGCAAGCGCAGCGTGGGCGCCGGCAATCAGCTGTTCTCCTGCGTCACGCCGACGTACTCCCACGTCGGCAACGACAGCACGGTGATCAAGCTCGAGATCCACGAGGGATTCCAGGCGTCACCGGAATTCATGTGGATGACCCGCGGCGCGTTCATCGCGATGCCCCGGCTCGTCGGGTCCGGAGACGCCGAGGTCGCGCTATCGGTCGACGGTCGGATCGGCACGTTCCAGATCCGCTACAAGAACAAGCGCGGCACGCTCGCCGGTCTCGTGCGCTGGATCTCGTATCCGTTCACTGCGCGCCAGGTTGCGCGCGAGCTCAAGAGCACGAACGAGCACCTGCAAGAGCGGTTCTACGAGCTCGAGGATGCGCGCGCGAAGCTGGACCGCCAGGCGACACGCCTGCGCTCGGCGCACTCGATCAGTAGCGTGATCCACAGTGATCTCGATCTCGAGCGAACGGTCCAGCTGATCACCACGTCGCTGGTCGAGCAGGCCAAGTTCGCCTACGCCGAGATCACGCTCGTCCAGCCCGCGATCAAGGCGAGCTGCGGAGAGGCAAACGCCGAGACCGCGATCGATTGCTCGCTGACCTCGCAGACCGGTCCAATCGGCACGCTGCGCGTGCATGCTCAGCGCGGGGCGGACCTCGCGGAGAGCCAGGAGCTGCTCGCGTTCGTCGAGCCGACGCTCGCACTCGCGGTGCAGAACGCCCTCGCATACCGCGAGCTGCAGCACTACAAGGCTGGCCTCGAGAAGCTGGTCGAAGAGCGCACCACCGAGCTGAAGAAAGCGCACGGCGATCTCGAAGGCCTGGTCGCGGAGCTGCGCGACGCTCAGGCAGCGCGCGAGAAGTTCTTCGGCAACATCTCCCACGAGATCCGCACGCCGCTGTCACTGATCCTGCTCGCGGCCGCCGACATCGAGCGGCGCTCCGGCCACGTGATGGACGAGCGCTCGAAAGGCGCGCTCGGCGCGGTCAACGACGCAGCACGCAAGCTCGTGCGCCTCGTCGACGAGTTGCTGCTGCTAGCGGCAGGTCAGGAAGGCAAGCTCGTTGTCGCGCGCGAGCCGACGGATCTTGCCGGGATGATCAAGCAGGTTGTTCTCGCATGGCGCCCGGCCGCAGAGGCCGCTGGTCTGCAGATCGCGGGCAACACACCACAGCGCTTCGTCGCCAGTGTCGACCCGGTCGCCTTCGAGCGTGTGGTGTCGAACCTGGTGTCGAACGCGATCAAGTACACGCCGCGCGGCGGCCATGTCGACCTCGAGCTGGCGGTGACCGAGCAGAGCATCCGCGTCTCGGTGAGTGACACCGGACCGGGCATCGACGCGGACCTCGCACAGCGGCTGTTCGGCCGGTTCGAACGCGCCTCCGGCGATGACCGTCGCAAGGTCGGCACCGGTATCGGCTTGTCGCTGGTCAAGCAGCTGGTCGAGGCCCATGACGGAACGGTCGAGGCGATCGCGCGGCCGACGGGCGGGACCGAGTTCCGCGTCGTGCTGCCGGCCACGCTCACCTTGACGAACATCGTCGCGCTCGCTCCGACGCCGCTCCGCACGAACCACGCACCGGACATCCACTCGACGGGCATCACGTCAGGCGCCGTGTTTCGCCCGACGGGACTGTCGGAAGGGACGATCCTGGTTGCCGAGGATCAGCCCAGGCTCGCCGAGTCGATCGCCGCATTGTTCTCGGAGCAGTACACAGTCGTCGTTGCACTCAACGGCCTTGCTGCGCTCGAGCTCGTCAAGCAGCACCAGCCGCAGCTGCTGATCACCGACGTCGAGATGCCCGGCATGACCGGCATCGAGCTCGCGGCCGCGTTTCGCGAGGCGACTGGTGACCGTCTCGCACCGATCATCATCCTGTCCGCCGTGATCGATCTGCGCACGCGCGTCGCCGGTCTCGAGGCGGGCGCGGTCGACTACGTGACCAAGCCGTTTGATCCGAGCGAGCTCAAGGCACGCGTGCAGGCGCAGTTCCGCATGCGCGACCTCGCGATGCGCCTGCACCGCGCGGAGCAGCTGTCGTCGATGGGCATCCTGACGTCGGGTCTCGCACACGAGCTGCGCAATCCCGCCAATGGCATCGTCAACGCGATCGTGCCGCTCACCGAGATGCTACCGGCCGAGCTGATCGGTCCAGAGACGGACGCCGGCCAGCTGCTCGATGCGATGCGCTCGTCAGCCGACCAGATCGCGTTCCTCGTCCGCCAGCTGCTGGGGTTTCGCAATCGCGCGGACCTCGAGCTGCGCCCGACCGATGTCGCGCCGCTCGTGCAGCGCGCGGTGACGCTGGCGCGCGAGGCCATGGCCGGCGTGGAGATCCGCATGAACCTGGCGGTCAAAGGCCGCGCGATGTGCGCTGCGCCACTGCTCGTCCAGGTGGTCGCGAACCTGGTCGAGAACGCCGGGCATGCAGCCGGACGCGGCGGCTGGGTGGAAGTTCGTGGCACCAGCGCGGGTGGCCGGATCTCCCTGGAGGTCAGCGACAGCGGTCCCGGCGTCCCCCCGGAGCTCCGCGAGCGGATTTTCGAGCCGTTCTTCACGACCAAGGCCCCTGGAAAGGGCACCGGTTTGGGATTGTCTGTTGCTCGGGCCATCATCCACCGCCACCACGGGACGCTGGAGGTCCAGGACCGCAACGGCCGGACGGCCTTCGTGCTGGATCTGCCAGGGGAAACCAATATTTCCACGAAGGCCAACGCGGTATGATTCCTTTGCGCGGAACGGGACTTGGACCGCGCACCATGGCCGAAGCCCCAAACGCCCCAGCTCTCTCTCCTCTCGTCCTTTACGTCGACGACGAGAAGCCGAATCGGATCGTGTTCGAGGCGAGCCTCAGAAACGAGTTCCGCATCAAGTCCGTCGACAGCGCAAAAGCTGCGCTCGACTTCATGGCCTCAGAAGAAGTCGCAGTTCTGGTCACGGACATCCGTATGCCGGACATGGACGGGCTCGAGTTGCTCGGCATCGTCAAGGAGCGTCACCCGCAGACGCTCCGCATGGTGATCACCGCGTTCTCGGACATCGATCCGATCCTGCGCGCGATCAACGAGGGGCTGGTCGCGCGCTACATCATCAAGCCGTTCGAGCGTGACGAGCTCACGCAGGTGCTGCGCTGGGCAACCGAGCTGTACTTGTTCGGCAAGGAGTCGGCCGAGCTCGTTCGCCGTATTCTCCAGACCGAACGGCTCGCATCGCTCGGCGGGTTGACGGCGCTCTACCTCCACGATCTGCGCACACCCCTGATGTCGGTGACCGCTACGCTCGAAGAGCTGCGCGCGGTGGCCGAGAGCGTGCCGGCACTGCACGCGGCGATCGAGCAAGCGCCGATCGATCCGCGCGTGAAAGCGCACCTGCTGCAGAAGCTCCAGAGCACCCCCGAGCTCGTCGATGACGCCAAGCAAGCGGCGACCATGATCGACGGCATGATCCGCGGCCTGTGGGAGTTCATCAAGCCACCGAAGACGGTCGGCGAGCGACCGATCATCGATCCGCTGCCCGTGATCCGGCAGACGCTGTCGATGTACCAGAAGCTCACGATCTACGCCGAGGCGCACATCAATTACATGGGTCCCAAGCAGCTCCCCAACGTGCGCATGTCGCCCGTCGCACTGACCCAGGTGCTGCTGAACCTCGTCGGAAATGCAGCGCAAGCCGTGATCGCGCGCAACCTGCCAAACCTGTCGGTCGCGATCGACGCGCGCTCCGCGGGTGACATGCTCGAGCTGCAGATCCGTGACGACGGTGTCGGCATGGCGCCCGACGTGTTGAAGCGCATCGGCACGCCGTACTTCACCACGCGTGCTGAAGGCGCCGGCCTGGGTATCGCGAACTGCCAGCGCCTCGTCGGAGCTGCCGGTGGTCGCATCAAGATCGAGAGCGAGCAAGGCGTCGGTACGACGGTGACGCTGCTCCTGCCCGTCGCAGCGTAGCTAGACGAGCAGGCTGTCGATCGCCGCGAGCAGGCCCGCGCGATCAAATGGCTTCTCGAGCGTGGGGCAACCAACCTCTTCGAAGAACGTCCGCGCTTGCGGCGTGAAGGCACCGCCGGTCATGAACACCATGCGCGCGACCTGCTCGGGCGCGAGCGTGGCGATCGCGGCGTGCAGCTCCATTCCGCTCATACCCGGCATCATCAGGTCGCTGATGATCACGTCGTAGCGCTCGCCCGCCTCGAGCTTCGTGAGCGCATCGCGCGCGCCGCCGGCGACGGTCACGTCGTGACCCGCGAGCATCCGCCGGATTGCTTTTGCAAGCATCGGCTGATCGTCAACGACCAGGATCTTTCGCGGCACGGGCTCGGACACGAACCGGGATCATACGCGATCTCTGTGACGCGAACGGCAAGCGGACAAGCCGCTGACCGCCGGACAAGCCGCCGTATGGCCCGCGGAGCACGATTGATCTCGGTGACTTCGAGCGGCGCGGAGCTGGCACCCCACGTGCTCTGACTGGACCGCGCCAGGCCTTTGTCCGAAGACTGGCCGCTCGACTAGCCGCTCCCAAAGGACCTCCATGCGCCTTCCCCATGTGACTGCCGCGCTGTGCGCCCTTCCCCTGTTCGCGTGCTCCGCAGCCGGAACGCTGGGCGATGAAGGCTGGCACCCGGAGGGCAGCGGCAAGGCCGACGACACCACCGGTGTCACGCTCGACTACCAGTCGTACGACGTCCTGTTCACCAATCCCCTGTGTCGCGAGTACACATATCCAACGCCGGTCGACACCGCGGATGGAACATCGACGCTCGCGGCCAAGCCCAAGAACGTCTACTGCTCGCGTAGCGATATCGCGGCCTCGGCGGCGCGCGAGTCGAGCCCGCAGAACAAGCTGCTGACCTGGCTCACTCCCCTCGGCGCGGGCGACGAAGTGTTCCTCGCGTTCCTGTCGTTCTCGAACACGACGGTCGGCGACGAGCTGTGCGCTGCCATCGGCCGCGGCGCGAAGATCACGTTCGTGCTCGACGCGGCGTCGAGCGCGTCCGACAAGCTCGCGGCATGTGGCGGCGAGGTCCTGCTGCGCGGTCACGCCGGCAGCATCGGCTACGCGCACAACAAGGTCATCCTGATCAATCCCAAGGGTGACAGCGAGTACATGAAGATGACGTTCTCGAGCGGCAACATGTCGTCGGGCGTCGTCACGCACCATGAGAACTGGCACTTCATCGACGTCAAGCGCGAGAGCTACTTCGCGCAGAACCACGTGTGCCTGATGGACGCGCAGATCTCGACGACCGCCACCGCAGGCAAGGCCCAGTACCGCACGTTCCTCAACGACTGCCGCGCCGACATCACCGCGCTCGAGGAAGACGACATCAAGTCGTTCTTCATCCCGTCGAGCGTCGACCGCCAGCGCGCCGAGCGCTACATGCTCGGTGCCGTCGAAGACGCGAAGAGCCTCGAGATCGGCGTGCATCGCTTCGGCCACACCGGCCTCATCTCGAAGGTTCGCACCGCCCTCGAGGAGGGCGAGCTCGACGCCGTGCGTATGGTCGCCGACGACGATCTCTACTGGCTCGATCCCGAGGTGGGCACCGGCATCAAGGTTGGCAGCAACGACTTCTTCGAGTCGAACAACGTCCGCTCGCTCATCGAAGCGTCCGACGCGTTCGAGATCCGCTACTTCGAGACGAACCACCGCGAGTTCCTGCTCCACCACAACAAGTACGTCATCTATCGCGGCGCCACCGGCATCCCGTTCGGCATGATCGGCGGCGCGGCGAACCTCACGAAGACCGGCTTCACCGATAACTTCGAGAACATCTACTTCATCAAGATCCCCGCGGTCCTCGAGGCGTTCGACACCCAGTTCGCGCGCGTGTGGGACGGCGAGAAGGCATCGCCGACCGAGCAGGATCCGCCGATCGCGACCCCGCGTGGCCTGATGCCCGCCGAAGACATCACCCCGCAGTAGTCACGGACAGCGCCGGCGGTCCGGCACGAACGGCACGACGCGCGGCGGAACAGCGGCCGGTCGCAACAGCGTGTCGCTGAGCTCGAGCACGGTGGCGAACAGACGGCGAACGCTGGTGATGCCGTCGGCGCGCGACTCGAGCCAACCGATCACGTAGCGGTTCCCGCCCAGATTCACGATGTCGGCGGTGGTAGCGCCGCCGCTGCCGTACACCGGGGGCACCACGACCAATTCGCCGAGCTGCACGCTGCCACCGATGTCCTTGAACGGCCGCAGGTAGAGGTTGTCGCCGTTGTACCCGGTGCGCCACGCGATCACGCCGCGATCCGGTGCCGACATCACGACCGAGAGCTCGCTGACGTAACTCTCGATCTCGATCTCGATCTCGCCGATCACGCTCGTCACATCGGGATAGCGCGCGAGCGAGATCCGCGACGAGCCCAGCCACGCGAGGTACACAGCATCACCATGCGCGCCGATCGCCGGGTGGTACTCGCCGTCGGGCAGATCGCGTACGGGCTGGATGGCCCCCGCAGCGACCGTCGTCGTCGTCAGCGTCTCGCTCGGCCGAGACGAGATGCAGGGATGGTAGCCACGATCCCACGCGACAAATGTCGAGCCGTCTGCACGCGCCGCTCCGGTGATCGTCGCTGCAGCGGTACCGCCGTCGATCGTGCCGGGCGTTCCTGCAAAGTGTGTGGTCTGCGGCGCACCCGCGGGATCGAAGTCGATGATGGCGACATCATGGCCGTCGTCACCGAGCGATGCCAGGTAGTGCGTGCCGCCCGCAGGATTCGCGATCAGAGCCGTGCGCGTGATCTCCGTGATCACGCGACCGCCATCCTCGAGCACGATCGGGTACGCGTCGCCGAGCGGAGTGCCATCGCGGCCGTAGCGTCGCAGCAGCGAGCTCACGCCACCGATCTTCACGACGATCGCGCTGGGCGTTACCACGAGATCTGGATCGTGATCGGATGCGCCAGATGCGGGCGCGACCGCGGAGGGAACGATCTGCGGCTCACCGGTGACGGAGGTTGCGGTGATCCACACCTGGTCGTCATACAGGTATTCACCCGCTGGCGAGACCCGTTGCGAGACTGCCCACCACAACGTGTTGCCATCGAGCGCGAGGCTCGCGTCCCAGATCGACGCGCCCGGCATCGGCTCCCACACGCCCTCGCGCACGGTGTCCTCCTCGTGCGCGTCGGGCGGCACCGTTGTCCCCCCGTCGTCATCGTCGGGCATGCAGCCCACCAGCATCATCGCGATCACGACCCCACGCTTGCTCACGGACACCTAGTGGGAGGTTGCGTCGATTTGGTCGCAGGAATTCGGCACGCCCAGTGCTGCAGCACAAGAGAATGAAATTGCTGCGCACCGCCATGATTGCCGTTCTGTGCGGCGCGGCGTGCGTGCAGAGCGCTGCCTCAGGCGAGGAGAGCGCTGATGACAGCACGCTCGGCGACAACGGCGCAGCCAGCGAGATCGCCGGCGAGGTGCCCGAGGAGGAAACCGATATCTGCGGGCTCCTGCCGGCGAGCGGCCCGTGCTCGGCCGCATGCGATCCAATGGCGCTCGTGGAACATGTGCCGCCCGGGGTGTGCGCCGCGTTCCGGTGCACACTGACGGACGGTCGCGAGATCGCCGTCAGCGCCTGTCATCGCTGATACAGCGGGCGGTGCGCGCCTTCCTGATCGCCCCGCACATCCTGGCGAACATCGCCTGCAGCGACAACGCTCGTGGGGACATCGACGTCCTTGCCCATGATCCGGGCGATGTGCGCCGAGATCGTGGTGAGGTGACGGCGCTCGTCCGCGAGATTCTCGAGGATGATCACCTGACCGATCGGCGGCATGTAGACGTGGCTCGCCTTGTCGTAGGTCCGGTTCGTCAGCTTCTCGTTCATGCGCATCGCGCGCAAGGCACCTAGCGTTCCACGGCTGCGCAGCCGCGTCATGCCTTCGAGGATGGCGCCCTTGAGATCGCGATGGACCGGGACCGGCGTCCCGCCGAGGTCACGAATGACGCCCGACAGCTCCATCACGTGCCGCTCGTGGTCGTTCAGGAACGACTCGAGATCGAGACGCACGTCGAAGTCCGTCACGTGGGCGATCGCCTCGCGATAGGTGCACACCGCGTCCACGTCGACCTGGACCAGCTTGTTGAGATGGTCGCAAACCTGGTGAATCCACCGGTCGTAGTGCGCGTGGGTGTTCGGCTCTGTGGTTGGGGTCTCCATCGGTCTTCCTCCGAATGGAGTAGCTGCATCGGCGATGCCTGAGCACCATTCGGCGAGCTGTCCATTTCTGGTCGAAATGCTGACGGAGCTTGGACCATCGAAGACTTACGAGGCGCACGGCGATTGCACAACGCGCGCGACGTGAGCGCCCGGTTGAGTCTGCGCCCCCGCTGCCTGCGGCGGGTTGGGCTGCCCGCAGGCCGAGTATCCCTGCCCGCAGTAGCTACCAGCCGTCGATGAACTTCGCGACTGCGCTGGCGAGCTCCAGATCACCGCTCACCGTGTCGAACCACTGGTTCGCGTGCGCCGCGACCTGCGGCGACCGTGCGAGCACACCGAGCATCTGACTCACCGCGAGCACGAGCGTCGGCTCGACGAGCAGCGCCCGCAGCGACGTCCGCAGCGCGGGTATGTCGAGGTCCTTCGCGTAGAGGAGCTGCATCGAGCGGAGCAGGTGCTTCTGCACCGGTTGCCCTCCGCGGCAGCGAGCGCGGCGGACAGGCGACGGCGCTCGATCTCGTCCATCACGGCGTCGTGCGGCTTGCTGTCCTGCGGGCCGACCTCCTCGACGGGATCCGGAGGCGCGACGCGATCGCCGAGGTCGAGGTCCGCGGCCACGATCTCGGCGCCCTCCCCCAGCACGAGCGCGCGCTCGAGGACGTTCTCCAGCTCGCGCACGTTGCCCGGCCACGCGTAGGTCACCATGCGCTGCAACGCGTCCTCGGAGATCGGGCGCACGTCGTGGCCGCAGCGACGGGCCACGCGCGGCAGGATCGACTCGCACAGCGCGCGCAGATCGGCGCGACGCTGGCGCAGCGGCGGCACGATGATCTCGACGACGCGGAGCCGGAAGTAGAGGTCCTCGCGGAACTGGCCGGCGGCGACCATGTCCTCGAGCTTGCGATGGTCACGGCGATGATGCAGACATCGACGGCGACCGGCGTGGTTGGAGCGTCACCACATCGCCCGGCGGCCGGCGCAGCACGCGAAACGCGTAATCGAGCGTACTGGTCACCGGCACGCCGTCGACCGCCGTGATCACGTCGCCTTCGCGCAGACCGGCACGGGCGGCACGGCCGTCCGCCTCGACGTGGACGTGAATGATGCGGTGCCCGGTGAATGCGTGAAACCCCTTGTCGGGGGCGCCCCAGGCCGCGATCACCACGGCGTTCGCGTAGGCCAGTGACAGCAGCGCCGGGACGACAATCCACGGTGAGGCCCGACCGGACACGGTGGAGGAATACCCGATCCGACGCTATGTTTGCGCACGAACATGCGAACCGCTCCTCTGCTCTCCCCGTGGCCCGGCCCGTTCGGTGGCGTGCCACCGTTCGACAAGATCAAGACCAAGGACTTCACGCCCGCCCTCGTGGCCGGCATGGAGCAGACCCGCAAGGACATCGCCGCGATCGCGAACACGAAACAGCCGGCGACGTTCGACAACACGATCGTCGCCTACGAGAATGCGGGTCGCGCATTCGGCCGTGTCGCGAGCGTGTTCGGCACGTACTCCGCGACGATGAACGACAAGCAGATGCAGACCATCGAGACCGCGATGGCGCCCAAGCTCGCTGCGTTCTCCGACGAGATCACGCAGAACGCGGCGCTGTTCGAGCGCATCAAGGCGGTCTACGACGGTCGCGCCAAGGCCAAGCTCACCCCCGAGCAGCTGCGCCTGGTCGAGACGCACTACACCAGCTTCGCGCGCCGCGGCGCCGGCCTCGGCAAGGCCGACAAGAAGCGGCTGGCGAAGATCAACCAGCTGCTCGCGTCCCTGTTCACCAAGTTCTCTCAGAATCAGCTCGCCGACGAGGAGACCCAGACGTTCGCGCTCGACGCCGAGCGGCTGCTCGCGGGTCTGCCCGAGTCGCTACGAGCACAGATGAAGGCCGCCGCCGAGTCGCGCAAGCAGAAGGGTCGCTGGCTGATCTCGAACACGCGCTCCTCGGCGGAGCCATTCCTCGTCTACTCGTCGGTGCGCGACCTGCGCAAGAGCGTGTGGCAGATGTGGAACAGCCGGGGTGACAACCCGGGCAAGCGCGACAACAAGCCGATCATCACGAAGATCCTCGCGCTGCGCGCCGAGCGCGCGAAGCTGCTCGGGTTCAAGACGCACGCGCACTGGATGATCGACGACGCGATGGCCCGCACGCCGGCCGCGGCGATGGAGCTGATGACGAAGGTCTGGGAGGCCGCCGTCGGCCGCGTCCGCGAAGAAGTCGCCGACATGGAGAAGCTCTCCGGTCACCCGATCGAGCCGTGGGACTACCGCTACTACGCCGAAAAGGTCCGCAAGGCGAAGTACGACCTCGACGAGGACGAGGTGAAGAACTACCTCC